>NZ_JBIALO010000002.1:256122-404453 GCF_042873595.1 Streptomyces sp. NPDC004629
GTACGCTGCCGCTGCCGCTGCCGCTGCCGCTGCCGCTGCCGCTGCCGCTGCCGCTGCCGCTGCCGCTGCCGCTGCCGCTGCCGCTGCCGCTGCCGCTGCCGCTGCCGACGACGCCGCCGATACCGGCACCGGGCCGAAGGGCGGGCCCGCCGCGGACACGACGATCCGGGTCACCGTCCGGGAATGGGACCCGCGGCGCGCGCTGCGGTTACGGCTCGCCCTCGTCGACCCGGAGGCGAACGGCGTCCTGGACGGCACCCTGACCAGCCCGCACCGTCCGCGCCTGCTGGAGATGACCGGCAGCGTACGGACGGACGCGGCGCGGCCGGTGCTGTCCCGGGCGGGCGGGCCCGGGTCCGGTTCGACGACTGGTGGGACGCGGCGGACACCGGCCGCCTCCCGCGCCGGGCCCCGGCCTGGGCCCGGCTCGACCACCCCTTCGCCCGCGCCGAGGCACGCGCCGTTCCGAGGCCGGGCAGGACGCACGGCCGCTGGGAGATCGATGTCACCGTGTCGGTGCGGGGCCGGCTGCTGCTGCGCCCGGTGGCCGCCGTACTGCTGCGGGTGGCCCGGCGGCGCCTGCACCGTGCGCTGGCTCGCACTTTGGACGAATGGGCCGGCCAATGGAATGCGCGCTTACCGGAGTTGACGGCGATGGACCGGACCCGGCTGACCCGAGCCCTGCTCGGCGATCCCTGAAGCGCACCGCCCGGCGCCCGTACCCCAGCACCCGGTTGCTCCGCCGCGCCGCCCTCGCCGGGGCGCCCGGGGCCTGGGCCCCGACGACCGCGTGGGCGTACGACGGGCGCGGTCCGAACCGCTCGGCGCGCTCGGCCGTCCCGGGCCGCCGCGACCCGGGAACAGGTCGTCCTTGAACCCGTGGCATGCCGCCTGCCTCCGGCGTGCCGGCCGGCCCGTGCGCAGTCCTCCACGGAGGCGTCGGGCGGCTGTCGCGCGGCGGCGAGGGTACGCGCGGCCGAGGCGAGGGTGCCCGGCCGGACCGCGCGGTCGCGGCCGGATGCGCGCCGGACCGGCCCGGGTCGCGCCTGCCCGCTGCGGCCCGCTTCCCAAGGGCCCGGTGGGACTCCGGCACACCCGGATCGGGTGTCGGCCGAAACGTCCACCGGGACGCGGGCGCGGACACTGCCTGCCCCCACCGTGTCGCGTGCTTCTCTGGTACCGCGTCGCGTCGGTGACGGGTCCTCAGCGGCTCACCGGCATCCAGACACCGAGGAACGCTGCCGAGCTTCGGCAATGCGCGGGCGTCTGCCGGGCGGGCATCATGACGCCGGGGGAGCACTGAGGACGGCTCCGGTGCCGGGTACCGACAGGTGCCCGGTCCGGAGCCGGGGCAGGCCCGGTGCCTCAGCCCGAGCACGCCGTCCGTACGTGCCGCAGACGGGGAGGGGGTCGTACGATGCGGACGCTCTGGGAGGCCGCCACCGGCCCGCTGTCGATCCTGTTCACCGCCGCCCTCGTCGTGGTCGCGTGCTTCTGGCTGCTGGTCGCCGTCGGCGCCGCCGCCGCGAACAGCTTCGACACCGATGTCGACCTCGGCCGCTGGGGGATGGGCGGGGTACCGGTCGCGGTCGCGCTGACCCTGCTGACAGGGCTCGCCTGGCTCTTCGGCGTCGGCGCGCACGCACTGCTGCTCGCCGCGGTGCTGTCCACGGGGGCGGTGCCGGGAGCGCTGCATGTGCTGGCGTCGGCCGCCTCGCTGCTCGTCGCCTGGCGGCTGACCTGTCTGTTCGTACGGCCGTTGCACCGCCTCTTCCCCGACGAACCCGGGCCCGCCCGCCCGGTGGCGCGCGACGGCGTCGGCTGAGCCCCGCCGCACGCCCGGACCGCCGCCCGGCCACGCCGCGGCCCCGCCCCGCGCGGCCGTCGCTCCCTGTTTCCCCGCGTTTCCCGCGTTTCCCGCGTTTCCCGCCCCGTGCCCGAAGGACGTATGCCATGGATGTCATCGGCGTGCTCGCCGCCGTCTGTCCGTTCCTCCTCGCCGCCCCGAACACCCCGCCCGCCGACCCGAACATTCCACGCGCCCGTCCGCGGAGCCGGCACGCCGCCGGGGTGAAGGAGGAGCAGCCGTGATCCCCTTCCTGGTACCGCTCGCCGGCGCCGTGCTCATCGTGGCGTTCCGCACGGCCGTGCTGGTCCGCCGCGACCGGCGGCGGGCCCGTGCCCTGCGGCTGCCGCCCGACCGCGAGTGACGGCGGCACCGCGCTATGCTGGGGGCTTCGCTGCGGCCCCCGGCCCAGCGCGGCGGTGGGGCTCGCCGTATCCGAACCGCGGCACCGGTGCCGCCAACGGTCCCTGCTTGCAACGGTGCGCGCCCGCATGCGCGGGCCCCGGCGAGTAGGAGAGACCACGCATGACGGCCCCGGACTCCAGGACGGCGCAGCGGCTCAGGCGTCCCGACACCGCACCGCACACCCCCGCCCGACGACGGCTCGGCCCGGGGCAGGCGCCGGTCGTGGCGGTGGTGGCGCTCGGCGGCGGGATCGGCGCGGCGGCACGGTACGGCGCCACCCTGCTGTGGCCCACCGCCCCGGACGCCTTTCCATGGACGGTCCTGTGGGTCAACACGGCCGGCTGTGCGGTGATCGGCGCGTTCATGGTGATCATCAGCGAGGCGCGGGCGGTCCATCGGCTGGTGCGGCCCTTCTTCGGTACGGGGGTGCTCGGCGGCTTCACGACCTTCTCCACCTATGCCGTGGACATCCAGCGACTGGTGGCCGAGGGGCGTCCGCGCACCGCGCTGGCCTACCTGGCCGCGACGCTGGCGGCGGCGCTCACGGCGGTGTGGCTCGCGGCGACGGCGACCGGCCGGGCGCTACGGGCGCGGCGGGGCGGGCGATGACGGCAACGACGACACCACGATGACAGAACGACGACAGCACGATGACAGAACGACGACAGCACGATGACGGATGACGACGGATGACGACGCAACGATGACGGATCAGGGCATGAACTGGTTGCTGGTCATGGCCGGCGCGATGGTCGGGGCTCCGCTGCGGTACCTCACCGACCGGGCCGTGCAGCGACGGCACGACACCGGCTTCCCCTGGGGCACGTTCAGCGTGAACGTGGCCGGCTGTCTCGTCCTGGGCCTGCTGGCCGGGGCCGCGACGGCGGGGGCCGCCCCGGACCGGCTGCAGTTGGCGCTGGGTACCGGGCTGTGCGGGGCGCTCACGACGTACTCGACGTTCTCCTACGAGACGCTGCGGCTGGCGCAGGACGGGGCGCGGTCCCTCGCCGTCGCCAACGTGGCGGCGAGCGTGGTGGCGGGCCTGGGCGCGGCGTTCACCGGTGCCGCCTGCGCCACCGCGCTGTGGGGCTGACCGCGGCCGGGACGGTCGGTCAAGGGCGGCGGCCCGGGTGCGGGTGCGGCGGAGGCGGCGGTAGCGGGGTGTGCGGGGCCTCGCCGGGCCAGACCAGCAGGACCGGGCACGGGGCGTGGTCGACGACGAACCGGGCGGCCGGACCGAGGCTGCGCGGGCCGAGCCGGGCCGGGTCGCCGTCCCGGGCGCAGACCAGCAGACCGGCGTCCCGTGCCGCGGCGACGACCTCCCGTTCCACCCGGCCGCCGCGCTCCACGAACGTGCACGGGCGGCCGAGCCGGTCGGCGGCGGCCCGCAGCAGGTCCCGGCCGGAGGCCGCCGCCATCCGCTCCAGCCTGGTGCCCGGGTCACGCTCGGGGTGCCCGCGGCCGAGCAGCCCGGCGAACGCGCCGTGCGCGGTCTCGGCGAGGGTGTCGTCGCGGACGTACAGCAGCGCGATCTCCTCGCCGGGCGCGGCCCGGGCGCGCGCCGCGTCGACGCAGGCCGGCCAGATGCCCTCGACGATCCAGACGATGACGCTCATCGGCGGCTCCCGCGGCGGTCCGTGGCGGTGGCGCGGTCAGGTCCCCACGAGATGCAGCATTCCCCACAGGGCCAGGGTGGAGGCAAGCAGCGTGGCCGGAACGGTCACCACGCCGAGCCGGGTGAAGGAGCCGAGTTCGGCGCGGGCGTCGTGCGCGTGCAGGACACGCCGCCACAGCAGGGTGGCGAGCGAGCCCACATAGGTCAGGTTGGGGCCGAGGTTGACGCCGATCAGCACCGCGAGGACCGGTCCGGCACCGCCCGGCTGCACCAGGGGCAGCAGCGCCAGCACCGCGGGCAGATTGTTGATCACATTGGCGAGCAGTGCCGCCACGGCCGCGACGCCGAGCAGCGCGGGCAGCGAGGTGCCGCCGGGCAGCAGCCGGCCGAGCCCGGCGTCCAGTCCGTTGTCGACGACCGCCTTCACCACGATGCCCAGGCCGAGCACGAACAGACAGAACATCGGGGCCGCCGCGCCGGCCAGTTCGCGCGGCCCGGTCCGGCGCTGCCACAGCGCCCGCCCGCCGAGCACGAGCACCCCGGCGAGCGCCGCCCAGGCGGGTTCGAGCCCGGCGAACGACGTCACCACGAAGCCGCCCAGCGTCAGGGCCACCACGACCAGCGTGAACACCGGCACGCCCGGCCCGCTGCCCGGCGACGGGCCGGGCGTCGGGGGCACGGCCAGGTCGGCGCGGAAGAAGCCGCGGAAGACGGCGTACTCGATCGCGACGGCGGCGAGCCAGGGAAGCGCCATCAGCGCCGCGAACCGGGTGAAGGACAGCCCGCTGGCCGCGAATGCCAGCAGGTTCGTCAGATTCGACACCGGCAGCAGCAGGGAAGCGGAGTTGGCCAGGTGGGCGGTCGCGTACACATGCGGCCGGGCCCGCGCACCGACCCGGGCGGCGGTGGCGAACACCACGGGCGTCAGCAGGACGACGGTCGCGTCCAGGCTGAGCACGGCGGTGATCGCGGCGGCGACCGCGAACACCCCGGTGAGCATCCGCCGCGGGCTGCCGCCGCACCAGCGGGCGACGGCGGCCCCTGCCGCCTCGAACAGGCCCTCGTCCGCGCACAGTTGGGCGAGCATCAGGATCAGCGCGAGGAACACGACCACCGGCAGCAGGGCCCGCGTCTGCTGCCAGGCGTCCTCGGCGGACACCGCACCCACCGCCACGGCCACTGCCGCCGCCGGGGCGGCCGCGGTGGCTTCCGGGAGCCCGCGCGGCCGTACGACGGCGAAGGCCAGCACGCCCAGCAGCAGGACCACCGAGACGGCCTCGGTGACGACGGTGTGGGTACTCAGGTGCGTTTCCTCCCGCGACGGGGCGCCGGCGGGCCCGCCGGTGACCGGTTCCGCTCAAGGGTCGCACCCCGGGGCGGCGACTTCGCTCAGGCCCCCGAGCGGGTTCCCGCCCCGCGGACGGTGTCGCGCGCTACGGGCGGGGCCAGGGCCGGCCGCCGATGCGTTCGATGCCGGAGTTGAAACGCTTGAGATAGTCGGCGAAGGCGGCGATGTCCTCGTCCGACCAGTCCGCCATGACCAGGTCCAGGCTGCGCACGATGCCCTCGCGTTCCTCGTCCAGCAGGCGCGCCCCCTGGTCGGTGATGCGGAACTTGCGCGCCATGCCGCCGGCCGGGTCCGGGATGCGTTCCACGAGGCCGGCGCGCATGGCCGCGGCGGTCTGCCGGTTGAGTGTGGAGGCGTCGAGTCCGAAGGCGTCGCTCAGCTCCCCGATCGACATCGGCCCCTGCACGCGGATGCGGCTGAGCAGGATGTACGCGCTGCGTTCCAGGACGCTGTCCTTGCGCCGACCGCCCATCTGGTTCATGAACGTGTGGCGGCTGAGCAGCATCTGCTCGTACTCGACCTCGTGCGTCGGCCTGATCATGTGCCTGAGCCTCCTCAACCGTGCGGCCGTCCCGCGGTATGTCCCCGCGTACGGCCGTTCCATCCTGGCACATGTGCATGTATGGGCCACATTACATGCGGGACGCATATGGCATGTACGATGCACGTCCTTCGCAGGACGAACCGACACGGCGAGCGGCTGCCCACCGAGGCGATGTCCGGGGGAGAACCCACCCGCCCGGAGGGACGCCTCCGCCGTACGCGCGCACGCGGTCTCCCGCACCGGAGCGCGCCGTCACCACGGCCCTCGCCCCCGGCCGGGGCTGCCGGAGGACGCCCCGGTACTCAACCGCACCGACGCGCCCGCGTCGCCGAGGCCGCGCGTCGGGGCGGCACCCGGGGGGTGCGCACGATCGCGGTCGACGCGGCGGAGCGCGGGTGCCGTGTGCCGCGGGGGCGCGCCCAGTCTCGCCGTCGTCGCGACGGTGTGCCGCACGGCCGCCGGCGATGGACGCGGGTGGCACTCGGTGCGCGGGGACCGGGGCGGGCGGTCAGTGCGTGTCGGGCGGTCGTTCACCGACTGCCGGGGCCGGTCGCGCGGGGCGGGCGTCGGGGTGAGGTGTGGGTCGGGGGACGCGGCGGGGCCGGAACCCGGGTGGGTTCCGGACCCCTTGGGTGTGGCGGTCAGGCGGCTGCGCCCACGTTGCCGTGCAGGCGGGCGACGACCTCGGTCAGCTGGGCGGCGACCTCGGCGTCGTCGGAGGGGTGGGTCTCGGCGAAGCGGGTCACCGAGCTGGGGATGGACAGCTTGATGTCCTCTATGACCTTGCCGCCGGCGATGCCCACGGCCTTGCGGGCCTCGTCCTGGGCCCACACGCCGCCGTACTGGCCGAACGCGGTGCCGATCACGGCGACCGGCTTGCCGCCGAAGCCGCTGGCTCCGTACGGGCGGGACAGCCAGTCGATGGCGTTCTTCAGCACGGCCGGGATGGTGCCGTTGTACTCGGGCGAGAACAGCAGGAACGCGTCGGCGGCCTGGGCCTTCTCGCGCAGCTTGGCGGCGGCGGCCGGGACGCTGCCCTCGACGTCGATGTCCTCGTTGTAGAAGGGGATGTCGGCCAGCCCCTCGAACACCGTGACCTCGGCGCCCTCGGGAGCGACCTTCACGGCGGCCTCGGCCAGCTGCCGGTTGGTGGAACCGGCGCGAAGGCTGCCGACGAGGGCGAGGATGCGAACAGACATGGGAACTCCAGGGGCTGAAACATTGACGTTACAAAGCGGACCGAGGTCCGTTTAATGTTGTAGCAGTCTAACCGGACCGCGGTCCAGTTCCTTCCGTGTGCTTTACGCTGTGTTCATGTCCAGCGCCCTGCCGCCTCTTACACCGCCCCCGGAGCCGGTCGACATGCCGCTCCTCGAAGTCGGTTCGGTGGACGACGAGCCCTGCCTGCGCGCCGACGCCGCCCGCAACCGCGCCCGGCTGCTGGAGGCCGCGGCCCACCTGGTGCGGGAGCAGGGCGCCGCGAACCTCACGATGGAGGCGGTGGCCGCGGCGGCCTCCGTCGGCAAGGGCACCGTCTTCCGCCGCTTCGGCGACCGCACGGGCCTGCTGGCGGCCCTGCTGGACCACTCGGAGAGGAAGTTCCAGGCCGCGTTCATGAGCGGCCCACCGCCGCTGGGTCCCGGCGCCGGACCGGTGGAGCGGCTGGGTGCGTTCGGTGTCGCCCTGCTGCACCGCATGGGCGGCGAACTGGAACTCCAGCTGGCGGCCGAACCCCACCCGGAGCGCCGCTTCTCGGCTGCGCCGCGCCGCGTTCAGCACAGCCATGTGGTCCTGCTGCTGCGCCAGGCCGTGCCCGCGGGGGACTGCGAGCTGCTGGCGCAGACCCTGATGGGCTATCTGAGCCCCGTCCTGGTCCACCACCTCACCCGGCAGTGCGGCATGCCGCTGGAGCGGCTTGAGGCCGGCTGGCTGGACCTGGTCGCCCGGGTGACCCGCACCGATTCCGGCCCGGCGAGCGCGGTGCGGCCGTGCGCGGTGAACCCGTCCACCAGCCCCTGCGGGACGGCGCCGGACGCCGCCCCGGCGCACGGGAACGGCTGCCCCTCGTAGCCGAACAGCACGGACCCCACCATCGCCCGCGCACGGTGCGAGGCGGCATCGGGGGAGCGGCGTCACCGCGCAGCATGCCACCGGCCACGCGCTCCCATCGGTGGCTTCGTGGATGCCACGGGGCCCCGGGGCGTCGCACCCCTCAAACGGGCCGGCGCCCGGGCCGTGGGTCCCGAGCGCGTCGACGGGGCGCATGCCGTGCTGAGGGACCACGACGGCGTCGGGCAGCTGCGCCGCCCAACTGGCCGCATTCCGATGCCGGTTGGGCGCGGTGTCCGCGAGCGACGACGAGTACGCCATGCTGCTGATGCGAGCCCTCCAGGACGAGGGGGTGCGCAGCGCCGAGGACACCGCCGTGAGCGGCGCCGATGACCTGATGCCGGGTCGGCTGCCGCGGCCCCGGCTAAGCACCATCCACATCGGGCTGCCGACCCGGGGCCGGAGGCCTCAGGGGTGGGGCGGGGTCACTCGCTCTGGGCGTTCGACGCCTGTGCGTCGATGCTCTTGCGGACCTCGTCCATGTCCAGCCTGCGGGCCTGCCCGATGACGTCCGTCAGCGCGGCCTCCGGGAGCGCGCCCGGCTGGGCGAAGACGGCGACCTGATCGCGGACGATCATCAGCGTCGGGATCGACTGGATACCGAAGGCCGCGGCCAGCTCCGGCTGCGCCTCGGTGTCCACCTTGCCGAACACCAGATCCGGGTTCTCCTCGGCCGCCTTCTCGTACACCGGCGCGAACTGACGGCACGGGCCGCACCAGGACGCCCAGAAGTCGATCAGGACGAACCCGTTCTCCGTGACCGTCTGGTCGAAGTTCTCCTTGGTGAGCTCCACGGTGCTGCTCATGCGTCATTCCCTCTTCCTGGTGTGGGGTCGAGCCGTCTGCGCAACACGGCCGCCCGCGTACGTATTCCGGCCGCGTACCCGTGTGGCCACCGGGCACACCCCGTGTGGCCGCCCCGTAGCCCACCCACCAGACTTGTCCCCATGACGGAAACGGAATCCATCGCTTATGACGTCGTGGTGCTCGGGGCCGGGCCCGTGGGGGAGAACGTGGCCGACCGCACCAGGGCGGCCGGCCTGTCCACCGCGATCGTGGAGAGCGAGCTGGTCGGCGGCGAGTGCTCCTACTGGGCGTGCATGCCCAGCAAGGCCCTGCTGCGCCCGGTCATCGCCCGCGCCGACGCCCGCCGCCTGCCGGGCCTGGACCAGGCCGTGCAGGGCCCCCTCGACGCGCCCGCGGTCCTCGCCCGCCGCGACGCGTACACCTCGCACTGGAAGGACGACGGCCAGGTCCGGTGGGTCGAGGGCATCGGCGCCGACCTGTACCGCGGCCAAGGCCGGCTGGCCGGACCCCGCACGGTCACCGTGACCGGCGCCGACGGCGCCGTACGGACCCTGACCGCCCGGCACGCCGTCGCCGTCTGCACCGGCACCCGCGCCCTGCTGCCCGACCTGCCAGGACTCGCCGACGTGAAACCGTGGACCAGCCGGGAGGCGACCAGCGCGCGGTCCGTGCCCGGCCGGCTGATCGTGGTGGGCGGCGGCGTGGTCGCCACCGAGATGGCCACTGTCTGGCAGGCCCTCGGCTCCCAGGTCACCGTCCTGGTCCGCGGCAAGGGCCTGCTGCCCCGCATGGAGCCCTTCGCCGGTGAACTCGTGGCCGAGGCCCTCGCGGACGCCGGCGCCGACATCCGTACCGGCACCTCCGTCGAGTCGGTGACCCGGGAGAACGGCACCGTCGTCGCGGTCACCGCGGCCGGCGACCGCGTCGAGGGCGATGAGATCCTCTTCGCCACCGGCCGCGTCCCGCACACCGACGACATCGGGCTGGACACCGTCGGTCTCGAATCCGGGTCGTGGCTGCCGGTCGACGACAGCCTCCGGGTCACCGGAACCGACTGGCTGTACGCGGTCGGCGACGTCAACCACCGCGCGCTGCTGACCCACCAGGGCAAGTACCAGGCCCGGATCGCGGGCGCCGCCATCGCCGCCCGCGCCGCGGGCGACCCCGCCCGGGCCGAGCCCTGGGGCCCGCACACGGCCACCGCCGACCACCACGCCGTACCCCAGGTCGTCTTCACCGACCCCGAGGCGGCCGCCGTCGGGCTCTCCCTGGCGGAGGCGGAACAGGCCGGCCACCGGGTGCGGGCCGTCGACGTCGAGTTCTCCTCGGTGGCCGGCGCCGGCCTGTACGGCGACGGCTACAAGGGCCGCGCCCGCATGGTCGTCGACCTGGAGGACGAGATCCTGCGCGGGGTCACCTTCGTCGGCCCCGGCGTGGGCGAGCTGATCCACTCGGCGACCGTCGCCGTCGCCGGACAGGTCCCGATCAGCCGCCTGTGGCACGCCGTGCCGTCGTACCCGACGATCAGCGAGGTGTGGCTGCGCCTGCTGGAGGACTACCGGGGGTGACCGCGCGGGCCGCCCGCCGCCTCAGGGCAGTTCGAAGCCCAGGGCCGCCGCGGCGGCCTCGGGTGTCGGCTGCGTCCACCGCTCCGCCATCGCCGTGTGCGAGGACAGGGAGCGCAGTTCGGCACGGTCGAGGTAGAGGGTGCCGTCGAGGTGGTCCGTCTCGTGCTGCACGATCCGGGCCGGCCACCCGGTGACCACCTCGTCCAGGGCCCGGCCCCGCTCGTCCTCGCCGCGCAGCCGCACCTCGGCGTGCCGGGCCACCACCGCCTGCCACCCCGGCACGCTCAGACAGCCCTCGAAGAAGGCGGCCCGGCCGTCGCCCACCGGCGTGTACGAGGGGTTCACCAGCACCCGGAAGGGCTGCGGCACCCGCCCGCGGGCCAGCCGCATCTCGTCCGGCACCGCCGCCGGGTCCTCGACGACCGCGATCCGCAGCCCCACGCCGACCTGCGGCGCGGCGAGCCCGACGCCCGGCGCCGCGTGCATGGTGTGCCGCAGGGCCTCGACGAACCGGGCCAGCAACGAGGGCTCCAGTTGCCCGTCGAACGGTTCGGCCGGGCGGCGCAGCACCGGGTCGCCCGCCGTCACGATGGGCAACGGACCGTCGGCGGCGAGGAGTTCCTCGACCCGCTCGGCGAGGGATGCTCGATCAGTGGGAGCTGCCATCGCGCCAGCATGCCACGGCGGTTCCCCCGTGACACGGCGGCTCCGCACCCTTGCGTGACGTACATCACTTCGTGGTGCGGGAACTTGTCCGTCCGGCGCCCCGACCACTGGACCGTCATCCCTGAGGATCGAGTCCCCCGGAGAAGCCGCCGATGTCCACCGCTGCACCGACCACCAGGGACGAGGCCGCCCGGCCCCCCGCTCCGTCGCCCGCCCCGAGCCGCTGGGCCCCGCTGCGCCCCCTGGTGCTGCGGCTGCACTTCTACGCCGGTGTGCTTGTCGCCCCGTTCCTGCTGGTCGCCGCCGTGACCGGATTTCTGTACGCCAGCTCCTACCAGGCGGAGAGGCTGGTCTACTCCCATGAACTGACAGTCCCGGTCGGCCCGTTGGAACTGCCCGTCTCCGAGCAGGTGGCCGCGGCCCGCAAGGCCCACCCCGAGGGCACCGTCGCCGCCGTGCGCCCCGCCCCGCGGCCGGACGCCACCACCCGGGTGCTGCTCACCGGCGTCCCGGGCGTCGACCCGGACCACACCCTCGCCGTCTTCGTCGACCCGTACACCGGGACCGTGCGCGGCGCGCTGGAGCAGTACGGCGCGAGCGGCGCCCTGCCCCTGCGCACCTGGATCGACGAACTCCACCGCGATCTGCACCTCGGCGATGTGGGCCGGCTCTACAGCGAACTGGCCGCGAGCTGGCTGTGGGTGATCGCGGGCGGCGGGCTCGTGCTGTGGTTCTCCCGGCGGCGCGCCCTGCGCAGGGTGCGGGGGACCAGCGGGCGACGCCGCACCCTCGGCCTGCACGGCGGCGTCGGCGCCTGGGCCGCGGCCGGCTTTCTCTTCCTGTCGGCGACCGGCCTGACCTGGTCGACGTACGCCGGCGCGAACATCGACGACCTGCGCGCCTCGCTCGGCCAGGCCACCCCGTCGGTGTCGGCGGCGGTCGCCGGCGGCGAACACGCGGGCCACGGCGCCGCGGCCGGCACCGGCGGGGACGCCGCGCACGGCGTCGGCCTGGACACCGTGCTCGCGGCGGCCCGGACGCAAGGGCTGGGCGATCCGGTGGAGATCGTCCCGCCCGCCGACGCGAACTCGGCATACGTCGTCCGGCAGATCCAGCGCAGCTGGCCGGAGAAGCAGGACTCGGTCGCCGTCGACCCGGCCACCGGCCGGGTCACCGACGTCCTGCGGTTCGACGACTACCCGCTGCTCGCCAAGCTCAGCCGCTGGGGCATCGACCTGCACAGCGGCAGCCTGTTCGGGATCGTCAACCAGATCGGCCTGGCGCTGCTCGCGCTGGCCCTGGTGCTGCTCATCCTGTGGGGCTACCGCATGTGGTGGCAGCGCGGCCGTGGCACCGCCTTCGGCCGGCCCCTGCCACGCGGCGCCTGGGCGCAGGTGTCCCCGTACGTCCTGGTCCCCGCGCTGGCGGCGACGGCCGTCCTCGGCTACTTCGTCCCGCTGCTCGGCATCCCGCTGGCCGCGTTCCTCGCCGTGGACATGGCGCTCGGCGAGATAGCCCACCGCCGCACCCACCGCAGCGGGGCCGGCACGAAGTGACACGCTCCACCGGAGCGGGACGGGCCCGACCCCGCAGCCCGCCACCACCGCCCTCGGCCCGCCGCGCACCCGGCGGCATGGGCTGACCCGTCTTCGCGGTCGTTGCGCTCCGCTGCCGTCTGTGTGGGTGGGCGGTTGGGGGTGCGTGGCTGGTGGTGGGTGGAGGAGGAGGCGGTTCGTGTGGTCGGCGGTACGGGCTGACCCGCCGTCGCGGCCCTTGTGCTCCGCTGTCGTCTGTGTGGCTGGGGGTGCCTGGCTGGGTGGTGGGCGGCTGAGGAGGCGGCCCGTGCACCCGGCGGTCGGCGGACCGTGGCCCCGCGATCGGCAAGGCGGCCCGTCTCACGTACCGGCCGTCGGCGACGCTCGCGGCCCCGGCCGCGACGGCACCCGTGTCCCGGCGGGGCACCGCGGCGGGCCTCGCCGGAGCATGGATGGCCCCCTCGGGGAGGTCCCCGCCGACTCCGCGGTCACCCTGTTCCTGGCCGGGTGCGTTCCCGGCCTCGTATGCGGCGACCCCTGCGCGCCCGCGCCCCGGCGCGAGGCGCGTCCGCGGCGTACGGCGGTACGGCGAGGGCCCGGCTCCTTACGGAACCGGGCCCTTGGGCGGGGGATGCTCAGTCGTTCGCGATCAGTCGTCCGCGAAGTCTCCCGCGAGCGCCGAGGCGATCCGCAGGTGCGTCTCCGCCTCGTCGTGCCGCGCCTGCCGCTGGAGCGTGCGGCCCAGCATCAGCCGGGCGTAGTGCTCCACCGGGTCACGCTCCACGATCGCCCGCAACTCGGCCTCCGCACGGCTCAGTTGGGCCGAGTGGTAGTAGGCACGGGCCAGCAGCAGCCGGGGACCGGTCTGCTCCGGCACCTCCTTGACCAGCCCTGCCAGCACGCGCGCCGCGCCCGCGTAGTCCCGGGCGTCGAAGAACTGCCGCCCGCGCTCCCAGCGCTCGGCCGTGGTTCCGTGGTCGTAGTACGTCGTCTCCACTCTGACCTCCTTCGACGCCCACAACCGAACCCAGTGGTTGAAAATTCCACCACCAGCTCCGGGTGCTACCTCGTCCGGCCGCGCCGCCTGAGCGGGGTCGGCGGCAGCTCAGGGGCGCCGAGCGGGGCACCGTCATACCCCTTCACCTCACCGAAGCGCGATCCCGTCAGCCACTCCCGACGGGCCTGCTCGATCTCCTCCTGGGTGCGGGCGACGAAGTTCCACCACATGATCAGCTCCTCCTCGAACGGCTCGCCGCCGAGCAGCATCAGCTCCGCGTCCGAATCGGCGCGCAGTGGCAGTTCGGTCCGGCCGCAGCCGAGGTAGAGCATCGAACCCGGCAGCACGGGCACGCCGTCGACGTGTACCTCGCCGGACATCGCCAGGACGCCGTACTCGAAGTCCGGCTCCAGTGGGAGGCGGACGTCGCTGCCGCGGGCCAGCGCGAGATCGGCGCCCACGATCGGCGTGTACGCCGTCCCGGGCGAGGCGGTGCCGTCGAGGTCGCCGAGGATCACGGTTGCCGTCAGGCCCGGCGCGGTGACCGTGGGCAGTTCGGGATGGTGCTCGAACCGCGGGTCGGTGTGGCGGTGCGCGTCCGGCAGCGCGACCCACAGCTGCGCGCCGTGCAGGAAGCGTGCGTGCGGGCGGGGGCTCTCCTCGGAGTGGCTGATCGCCCGGCCCGAGGTCATCAGGCCCAGCTGCTTCGGCCGGATCGTCTGCAGACTGCCGGTCGAGTCCCGGTGCAGCACCTCGCCCTCGTGCAGCCAGCTGACCGTCTGCAGGCCCATGTGCGGGTGTGGCGGGACCTGCATGCCCGGTTCGTCGGCGATGTCGTCGGGCCCGTAGTGGTCGACGAAGGCCCAGGCGCCGATCATGCGCCGGCCGAGGTTCGGCAGCAGCCGACGCACCTCGGTCGACTCGCCGAGCCGCACCTCGCGGGGGCTCAGCAGCTCGCGGACGGGCTCGGCGACGACGAATCCGCGGCCGCCGCAGACGCTGGGTACGGGCGCGCGGTCAAGGTTGCTCATGGCGCCCAACCTAGCGCCGGTCCTCCGGTCGCCGAGCCCGGAACGGCCGCCCCGCCGCCGGGTGCCGCCTCAGACGGGTACGGGATCTTCACCGGGCGGCCACGGAATCCCACTCTCCTTGCTTAAGTCAATCAACTGACTTACAGTCGACGGGCCGCACACCCGAGTGCCCGGACGGAGGCCCGACCATGGCCCACGCACAACCCCGGCCCGTTCCGGAGGCGAGGCCGCAGGAGCCCACCGCGCCGCGGACGAACCTCGTCGTCGCCGTGCTGGCCTTCGGCGGCATCGTGGTCTCGCTGATGCAGACCCTGGTGATCCCGATCGTGCCCGAGCTGCCGAAGCTGCTCGACGCGCCGGCCTCGGACGCGGCCTGGGCGGTCACCGCCACCCTCCTCGCGGCCGCCGTCGCCACCCCCGTCATGGGCCGGCTCGGCGACATGTACGGCAAGCGGCTCATGCTGCTGGCCAGCCTCGGCATGCTGGTCGCAGGGTCGGTCACCGCAGGGCTGAGCGACACCCTCGTCCCCATGATCGTGGGGCGGGCGTTGCAGGGACTGGCCGCCGGTGTGATCCCGCTCGGCATCAGCATCATGCGCGACGAACTGCCCGCCGAACGGCTCGGCTCCGCCACCGCCCTGATGAGCGCATCCCTGGGCGTCGGCGGTGCCCTCGGGCTGCCCGCCGCCGCGCTCATCGCCGACCACTTCGACTGGCACGCGCTGTTCTGGACCTCGGCGGCCCTCGGCGTCGTCGCCGCCGTGCTCGTGCTGCTCCTCGTCCCCGAGTCCCGGGTGCGCACCGGCGGCCGGTTCGACCTGCCCGGCGCCTTCGGCATGGCGGCCGGCCTGGTCTGTCTGCTGCTGGCGATCTCCAAGGGCGCCGACTGGGGCTGGACCGGCGGCACGACCCTCGGGCTTTTCGGCGCCGCGGTCGTGGTGCTGTTCCTGTGGGGCCTGTTCGAACTGCGCGCCGCGCACCCGCTGGTGGACCTGCGCACCACGGCCCGCCGCCAGGTGCTGGTGACCAACCTCGCCTCGGTCGCCTTCGGCTTCTCCATGTTCGCGATGTCCCTGGTGCTCCCGCAGCTGCTGCAACTGCCCGTGGCGACCGGCTACGGCCTGGGCAAGTCGCTGCTCTTCGCCGGACTCGTCATGGCGCCGACCGGCCTGGTGATGATGGCCATGGCGCCCGTGTCCGCGGCGGTGTCCCGGGCGTGGGGGCCGAAGGTGACCCTGATGTGCGGCGCCGTGATCGTGGCCGCCGGCTACGGCCTCAACATCGTGATGATGGACGCCGTCTGGCAGCTCGTCGTGGCCTCCTGCGTCATCGGCGCCGGCATCGGCTTCGCCTACGGCGCCATGCCCGCGCTCATCATGGGCGCCGTGGACCCGTCCGAGACGGCCGCCGCGAACAGCCTCAACACCCTGATGCGGTCCATCGGCACCTCCACCGCCAGCGCCGTCGCGGGCGTGATCCTGGCGCAGCTGACCACCCCGTTCGGCGCGGTCTTCCTCCCCTCCGAGAACGGCTTCAAGGCGGTCATGGCGGTCGGCTCGGGAGCCGCGGTCCTCGCGTTCCTCGTGGCCTCCTTCATCCCGCGCCGCCGCGAGGCCGTGCCCGTGGTGGGACCGGCGACCGTGCAGGCGGCGGCGCCCGGCGCTGTCCCGCGGCCACCCGCGCCCGGCGCTGTCCCGCGGCCACCCGCGTCCCCCGAGCCGGCGGCCACGCGGACCGCGGGCCCGGAGGCGGTGCCCGCGGAGCCGGCCGGGACCGTGGTGCCCGCCGGGCACGGCGAGCGCGGCATCCCGGTGCGCGGGCGGGTGCGGGGCGCGGACGGCGCGCCCGTGGCCGGCGCGGCCATCACACTGATCGCGCTCGAAGGACGGCAGCTGGGCCGGGTCGTCGCACGGCACGACGGGTCGTACGCGCTCACCGCGCCCGGGGAGGGGACGTACGTCCTGATCGCCTCCGCCGTGGGCCGCAGGCCGCGTGCCACGTCGCTCGTGGTCGGCGCCGACCCGACGGCCCACGACATCCTGCTGAGCGGCGCCGGCGGGCTGACCGGCGTCGTGCGCTCGGCGGAGAGCGGGGCGCCGGTCGCGGGCGCGGTCGTCGTCGTGACCGACGTGCGCGGCGACGTCCTGGCCACCGCGGGCACCGACACGCTCGGCGAGTTCGGCGTCGCCGGCCTGGCGCCCGGGACGGTGACCCTCGCCGTCAACTCGCCCGAGCACCGCCCGCTCGCGCTGCCCGTCGACCTGACCGACACCGGTGACACGCGCGTGGAGATGGAACTGCGGCCCGGGGCATACGTACGCGGCACGGTTCGCGGCGCCGGCGCCCCGCTGAGCGACGCCCGGGTGACCCTGGTGGACGCCACGGGCGACGTCGTCGCCACGACCACGACCGGCGGCGACGGGGCGTACGCCTTCACCGACCTGGACACCGGCCAGTACTCGGTCGTCGCGACGGGCTACCCGCCCCGGGCCACCGGTGTGCGCCTCGACGGCGGCGACACCCAGAACCACGACATCGAACTCACCCACCCCGGCACCTAGATCACGACCTGGCCCGGGAGCGGGGCGGCCCGGATGGCGGCGGTGCGGGCGCGGGCGGACGATGGATTCGTGGCCGTCGTCGTGTGCGCGCCGGCGCCACCCGAGGCCGCCGGGAGACGGAGACGGCCCCGGCCGCGTTCGGCGGCCGGAAGGGAGGACACCGTCATGCTGGAAGTGAAGACGGTCGACAAGCCCGACGAGCGGCGCGATTTTCCCCGTGGTCATCTCGAAGCCGTCCACATGAGCGGACTCGACTTCGCCGTGGCCACCTTCGAACCGGGCTGGCGCTGGTCGCAGTCCGTGGCGCCGATCGCGGGCACGGAGAGCTGCATGGTGCACCACAACGGCTTCGTGGTGCGGGGACGGATGCGGCTGCGCATGGACGACGGCGGGGAGGCCGAGGTCGGCCCCGGCGATGTCTTCGTGTGCTCGCCCGGCCACGACGCCTGGGTCGTCGGCGACGAACAGGTCGTGGTCTACGACTTCGCGGGCGGTATGGCCCAGACCTACGCGAAGTCCCCGGGGCCGTAGCCGTCCAAAGGGACTGATCAGATCGTCGTCCCGGTGCCTATGATGCCCGGGATGATGAACTTCTCCTCGTACGGATTGGGGGAATCGTTCGCGCAAGGTGAGTGCTGATGGCACATCACCCCGCGAACCCGATTCCGACCCGCCTGTTGATGTGGCAGCGCGTACGCGCGTACGCCGTGCCACCGTCCATGATCGAGGCCGCCACCGCACGCCGTGCGGTCGGTGACTGGGCGGGGGCCTGCGCCGCCGCCCGGATCGACGTCGATCTCGATCTGCGCGCCGTGCGCGACCGCCACGGCACCGAACTCCGCACCCGCCTCCGCGCGGATCTGCGCCGGCTCGCGCCGGATCTGCTCCGCTGGCACATGCCCCGGATCGCCCCCGACGGGCTGCTCCGACCCGGCCTGACCATCTCCCTGGCCCGCTACCGCGGTTGCGGCGGCAGGCCGCTGCACCTGGTGGTGCGGACACCGCCGGCCCGGGCGGACGCCGGGCAGCGAATGTCCCTGGCCCTGTGGGAGGGCTCCGGGAACGACGCCCTCGGCCATCCTCCGCATCCGCACCCGCATCCCGACCGGCGTTTCCGGCTCGACCTGCACCGGCATCTGTGGGACGGGGGGCACAGCGGCGAACTGGCGCGGCGGTGCGGTGCGGACGGGACACCGTCCATGGCGCCGCCCGCCCCCGGCCGGCCGCGGGCACCGCACTCGCCCGATCCGCCCGGCGGTCCCGATTCCCCGTGGGCGGTGGCACGTTGGGCCGCCGAGGCGGAGCTGCTGCTACGGGCCGAAGGCCCTGACGTCGGACTCCGGCCGTCCGCCCCCGGGGACGGGGCCCTGCGGTGCCGTGCCGGTATCTTCCTCGTTCCGCCGGCGCCGCGGACGTTCCCGAGGACTCCGCCCGAGCTGGCCGACCGGGCATCTCGGCAGCGCGGCTTCTTCCGTTCCGGCGGCCCGGGGCGGCTACGCGTCGAAGGCGTACGTCAGTGCTTCGTTCTCGGCGTAGGTCACCGCGGCCGGGTGGCCGAACAGGCCGGGCAGGCCGCCGGTGTGCACAAAGACCGTGCGCTCGCCCGGCACGATGTCGCCGTCACGGACCGCGGCGGCGAGTCCGGCCGGGGCCCGGCCGGTGTAGACGGGGTCGAGGACCAGGCCCTCCGTGCGGGCGGCGAGCCGGAGCGCTTCGGCCGCCGCCGGGGTGAGCGCCGCCTAGCCGCCGCCCACCTGGTCGGTGCGGATCCGCAGCCGCTCCGGGGCGACCGCCTCCGCGGTGAGCGGCGCCGCGAACCCGGCGACCGCCGCCGCCGGATCGGCCGGCGCGCCCACGTCCACGCCCAGCACCCCCCCCGCCCCCAGCGACGCCACCAGCCCGGCCATGGTCCCGCCGGAGCCGAGGGCGACGACCGCGGTCCGCAGCCCGGGCACCTGCCGGCGCAGTTCCTCGGCACAGCGCACAGAGCCGCGCGCCCCCAGCGTGCCGGAGCCGCCGAACGGGACGAGCGCCGGCCGGGCCCCGTCCGCGCGCAGCCGCTCGCACACCTCGCCGGCCGCGGCGTCGAGGCCCGCCCGGTCCACCTCGCCGGGCCAGCCGCGCGCCGAACAGGCCGTCGAGCGCCAGGTCCCCGGACCTGGACCCGCCCGGCGAGCCGCGCAGCACGAGCGCCACGGCCAGGCCGAGCCGGGCGCCCGCGGCGGCCGTGAGCCGGGCGTGGTTGCTTTGCGGCGCGCCGGTCGTCACCAGCGTGTCGGCGCCGTCGGCGAGCGCGGCGCCCACGGTCCACTCCAGCTTGCGGATCTTGTTGCCGCCACCGCCGAGACCGGTCAGGTCGTCGCGCTCGACCCACAGGTCGTCCGGGCCGAGCCCGAGCGCGGCGGCCAGCCGGGGCGCCGGTTCCACGGGGGTGGGGAAGGTGCCGAGTTCCACGGGTGGGTGGCTCATGTCGTACGTCCTCGTCCGCCGGCGGGATGCAGGGCAAGTCGATGACACCGGCGTCCTGGGCGGGCGTCGACGCCGCAGGCGGCGTATACCGATCGGTTTCCTCACGGGTGCGGCGCGGTAACCTCGCGGTATGGCCACCCCAGACAAGGCGTCCCCGCGCGACCGGCTGCTCGATGCGGCGGCCGGGCTCTTCTACCGCGACGGCGTGTCCATCGGCGTCGAGGCGCTGTGCCGGACGGCCGGCGTCTCCAAGCGGTCGATGTACCAGCTCTTCGACGGCAAGGACGAGGTGCTTGCCGCCAGCCTTCAGCGGCGGATCCCGTGGTACGAGGCCCGGCTCAGGCCCGCCGAGCCGGCGGCCATGTCGCCCCGCCTGCAGATCCTGTACGTCTTCGAGCGGATCGCCGAGCACTCCGTGGACCCCGATTACCACGGCTGCCCGTACCTGGCCGTCCTGGTGGAGCTGAAGGACCCCGAGCACCCGGCGAGCGCGGTCGCCCGCGGCGTCAAGGAGCGGCTGGAGGCGCACTTCCGTGCGCTGGCCGAGCAGGGCGGTGCCCGTGACCCGGCCCTGCTGGCCCGCCAGTTGATGCTGGTCTTCGACGGGGCCGGCGCCCGCGCCGGCGCCCGCGTGGAGCGGCTGGACGACGGACTCGCGACGGCGACGGTGACCGCGCTCCTGGACGCGGCCGGCGTGCGGGCGTGACGCGGCCGGCGTCCTGGTGTCACCGGCCCGCGGGGCACACGGCGAAAGCGGCACCCACAGCGACAGTGGCAGCGAGGGGCTGCGCCTCGGCGTACTCCCATGAGGACGGCGGTCCGCACGGCCATGTCCAGGGAGCCGGTGACGCGGGCGCCGCCCGCCGCGGGTGCCCCTCCCACCGGCAAGAGGGCGTGCCCCTGCCCGGGCAAGAGGCGTGTCCCTGCCACTGGCAACCGGCGTGCCCCCGTCACCGGCAACCGCTCACACTGCCGCGGCCACCGCCCCGATCGCCGGGGTCCGCAGCATCCGGCGTGCCGTGCCGAGGCTCGTGCCCAGCGTCACCGCCGCGGCCACCGCGCACACCGCGAGCCAGATGCCGAGCGTCTGACCCGGCAGCACACCGTCGGTGCGGACCATCGTGAACGGGACGATCCCGGCGAGCGCGGCCACCGTGCCGAGCAGCACCCCCACCACCGTGAGCACCGCGGACTCGACGCCCACCGTGCCCAGCACCTGGCCCGGGGTGGCGCCCGCCAGCCGCTGCCGGCCGAACTCGGAGCCGCGGTACGCGGTCGCCGCGTACAGCGAGTTGACCAGCATGATGCAGACGAACACCGCGATGACGCCGACGACCGTCAGATTCAGCATCTCCAGGTTCTTCGCGTCGACCGACTTGCGCAGTCCCGAGGCCGCGACGGCGTCGGACTCCATCGACTGCATGGTCACCGTCGCCGTGCTGATGGCGGTGAACAGGACCAGCGACATCAGGATCCCGGACAGCTCGTCCACCCGGCGGCGCAGCCGGCGCACCGCCAGCCAGCCGCTCGCCCCGCCCAGCGGCAGTGCGGCGAGCAGCCAGCCGAACAGCCGCGGCGCGAGCAGCGCAAGGCCCACCGACAGCAGGATCGCCCCGTACGCGGGCGCCGCCATCAGGGCCGCGTCCGTCGCGGAGAACGCGTACGTGCTCGCCGCGGACAGCGCCCCGGCCACCAGCGCGCCGTACGCGAGGAGCGTCCGCCCCCGGCCGCGTCGCACGCCCCGGCGCGTCGCCCGGCGCACGGCGAGGAACGCCGCGCCCGCCGACGCGAGCAGCGTGACACCGACTCCGGACAGCAACGCGACCGGGCCGAAGGCGGCTTCCACGGAACGGGCCACCTGGCCGCTGTCCCGGAACGCGCCGAGCAGCGCCCGCCCGCCGAGCACCGCGGGACCGACCGCGAGGACCGTGCCCACCAGGGCCACGGCGACGGCCTCGCCGACGATCATCCGCCTGATCTGCGCGGGCGTCGCCCCCGAGCAGCGCAGCAACTCCACCTCGGCCGACCGCTGCCGCACGTTCACGGTCAGCGTGGAGGCGATGGCGAAGAAGACCAGCAGGGTGCCGTAGCCGCCGACGACGCCCGCCGTGGTGGTCAGCGTCTGTGCGCTCACATCATCGACGCCCGGCTGCCCGGCCGTGTCGTGCAGCGAGTTGAAGGCCATGACGAGCGCCGCACCCAGGAAGGCGGACAGCAGCGTCGCCAGGAACCGTCCGGGGCGCTTGCGGATCGACCGCAGAGCCAGTACGAGCATCGCTCACACCCCCGCCGGCACGTCGTCGCCGAGGTGCGCGAGCCACTCGGCGACCGCCTCGGCCGTCGGCGCGGGCAACTGCCCCGCGAGCCGGCCGTCGGCCAGGAACAGCACGGAGTCGGCGTACGAGGCGGCGACCGGGTCGTGCGTCACCATCACCACGGTCCGGCCGTGCACCCGCACCGCCTCCCGCAACAGCCGCAGCACCTCCCGCGCGCTGCGTGTGTCCAGCGCGCCGGTCGGCTCGTCCGCGAAGATCACCCGCGGTTCGGTGACCAGCGCCCGGGCGATCGCCACCCGCTGCCGCTGACCGCCGGACAACTGGCCGGGCATATGCCCGAGCCGGTCGCCGAGCCCGACGGCCGTCAGGACCTCCCGGGCCCGGTCACGGTCGACGCGCCGGCCCGCGAGCTTCAGCGGCAGCACCGTGTTCTGCGCGACGGTCAGGGTGTCCAGCAGGTTGTACTGCTGGAAGACGAACCCGACCCGGCTGCGCCGGAACCGGGTCAGCTCCGCCTCGCCGGAACCCGTCATCTCCGCGCCGTCGACCCGCACGATCCCGCTGTCCGGCCGGTCAAGACCGGCCGCGCACTGCAACAACGTGGACTTGCCCGAGCCCGACGGCCCCATCACCGCCGTGAACGTGCCCCGCGCCAGGCCGAGCGTGACCCCGTCAAGGGCGGTCACGGCGCTGTCCCCGCTGCCGTACGTCTTGGTGACCTTGACCAGCCGCAGCGCCTCGGCGGCGGGTCCCGCATCGTGCGTGCGTCGCGAAGCTGTGCGCAACATCGTCATCCCTCTCCGTCCGGCACTCCGTGTGCCCGTCGACGACGCTACGGAGCGGACGGCCGCAGCACATGGGGCGCAGAACCCGTATCGGCGGGTGTAGTCAGCGACACCCGTACGGGTCACCACAACGAGCCGACCGGGGGGCCCGCCGGTGCAATGGACCCGTGACCGCGCCCCCGCACGACTGCCTCGCGCGCAACGAATGGATCTGCGGTGCGTATCTGAGCACCCGGCGCCACATCCTGCTCGACGCGGTGGTGCAGCATGTGGGGCTGACCTCCGTCTCGGTGCTGATCGGCCTCGCGGTCGCCGTCCCGCTGGCCGTGCTCGCCCGCCGCTGGGCGTGGGCCGCCGGGCCCGTCCTCGGGGTCACGACGATCCTCTACACGATTCCGTCCCTTGCCATGTTCTCCCTGCTCCTGCCCCTGTACGGGCTCTCCGCCGGCCTTGTCGTCGCCGGGCTCGTGCTCTACTCGCTGACCCTGCTCGTCCGCAACATCCTGGCCGGGCTGCGGGCCGTTCCCGAGGAGACCCGGCAGGCCGCGCGCGGCATGGGCTACGGCCCGATCCGCCTGCTGCTCACCGTCGAGCTGCCGCTCGCCCTGCCCGCCGCCATGGCCGGACTGCGCATCGCCACGGTCTCCGCGGTCTCCCTGGTGACCATCGGCGCGATCGTCGGTTTCGGAGGGCTCGGCAATCTCATCTACGCGGGGATGAACACCTACTTCAAGGCACAGGTGCTGACGGCGTCGGTGCTGTGCGTGCTGATCGCGGTCGCGGCCGATCTGCTGCTGCTCGGCGTGCAGTGGCTGATCACTCCCTGGGCGCGGGCGGCCCGCGCATGACGACCCTCATCGCCACCTGGCACTGGCTCGCCGACCCGACGCACTGGACGGGCGAGGACGGCATCCGGCACCGGCTGCTGCAACACCTCGTGCTGACCGTCGTCTGCCTGGGCGTCAGCTGCGCCGTCGCGCTGCCCGTCGCCCTGGTCCTCGGCCACCTCGGCAAGGGCGGTGTCCTCGCGGTGAACATCTCCAACGTCGGCCGGGCCGTGCCCACCTTCGCCGTGCTGGTCCTGCTGCTGCTCACCCCGGTCGGCCGCTGGGGGGAGGGGCCCACCGTGGTGGCCCTGGTGCTGTTCGCGGTGCCGCCGCTGCTCACCAACGCGTACGTCGGCGTGCGCGAGGTCGACCGGGGTGTCGTGCGGGCGGCGCGGGGGATGGGCATGACGGGGCGCCAACTGCTGTTCCGGGTGGAGCTGCCGCTCGCCCTGCCGATGGTCCTGGGCGGCGTGCGGATCGCCGCCGTCCAGCTCGTCGCCACCGCGACCATCGCCGCGCTGGCGGGCGGGGGCGGCCTCGGCCGCATCATCACGGCGGGCTTCAACCTCGCCAGCACCCCGCAGGTGGTGGCCGGAGCGGTACTGGTGGCCGTCTTCGCCCTGGTCGTCGAGGCCGTCTTCGAGACCGCCGAACGCCTGTCCCCACGCTGGGTGAGGCCGTCCCGATGACCCACCACCACGGGAGGGCACCAGGCCGACCACGAGTCACCGCACGGCGGGAGCCGCGGGCCCGGCGAACCGGCGACGCATCCGTCACCCGACGGCTCGGTGGCGTGCCGTGGGTTGGTGGGGTGCGGTGGCTCGGTGGGGTGCGGTGGGTTGTTGGCGTGCGGCGGGGGAGTGGGGCGTGAGCGACAGGTCGGCTGCGGTGTGGGGCGTGACCGGCAGGTCGGCTGCGGTGTGGTGCCGGGGGGTTCCCGGCCGGTGGCGTACGCAGCGCGGCCGGGGCGTCGCCGGGCCGTGGCAGGCGGCGCGGGGGCAGGACGGGCCGCATCAGGGGTCCGAGGTCCTGTCCGGCAGACGGGACCGGCCGGACCGCGCCGCCGCGCCTCACCGCTCGCCCGTGGCGGTTCTCCTCATCCGCGTCGCCCGACCGATTCCGGCCGACGTCAGTGTCACTGCGGGCGGCTGGGCCGGGGCTTTGCCTGCGGTGGCGGTCGGATGGTGGTTGTACGGGCGGCTGGGGGTCCGCGGGCTTGGGTGGCCGTGGGGGTGTTGGCGGGGTGCTGCCCGTTCGCGTGGTGTGCGGTGGGGCAGGGCGTTGTCGGCCGGTGCGGCGCTCGTGGCGGCTGCGCCGCTGCTCGCCGGGTGTGTCACCGGGCCCTCGCTGGAGAACCGCGGCGCGGTCACCGCCTCGCCCGGCGACAGCCGGCGGCTGACCATCGGATCGGCCGGCTTCACCGAGAGCGATCTGCTCGCGCAGATGTACGCGCTGCTGCTGAACCGGGCCGGCTACCGGACATCCATCCTCACGGTCGCCAACCGCGAACTGTACGAACCCGCCCTGGAATCGGGCCAGATCGACGTCGTGCCCGAGTACGCGGCCACCTTCGCCGACTGGCTGGGCGCCAAGGCCGACGGCCCGCACGCGGCACCGGCCGGCTCGCCCGACCTGGCCGCCACCATGACCGCCCTGCGCAGGCTCGCCACGCCGCGCGGCCTCACCGTCCTGGACCCCGGGCGGGCGGTCGACCAGAACGCCTTCGCGGTGGCCCGGTCGTACGCCCGCGAGCACCGGCTCAGGACCCTCGGCGACCTCGGCGCGTCGGGGCTCGGGGTGCGGCTCGCCGCGGGCGACGAGTGCGTACGACGGCCGTACTGCGCACCGGGGTTGAGGAAGACCTACGGCATCGACGTCATCGGCGTCGACCCCAAGGGCGTCGGCACCACCCAGGCCAAGCGGGCCGTGCAGAGCGGCCAGGACCAGATGGTGCTCACCACCACCACGGACGCCACCCTCGACCAGTTCGACCTGGTACTGCTCGCCGACGACAAGCACCTCCAGAACGCCGACTACGTCGTCCCCGTGGTCAACCGCGCCCGCGCCGGCGGCGCGGGCGTCACCACGGCGCTCGGCCGGCTCAACGACGTCCTCACCACGGCGGACCTGGCCGCCATGAACCAACAGGTGGACAGCTGGCGCCGACTGCCCGCGGACGTGGCCCGGACCTATCTTGAGGACAAGGGCCTGCTGAAGTGACCGCGCGCCCGCACTCCAGGTCCGCGGCCCGCTCAGGCGTCCGTCACCGAGTCGAACCGCACCTGGCGGCGCGGCACGCCGCGCGCGTCCGCGTCCACCGAGCGGCGCAGCGCCTCGTGCAGCCTCGCCGGGGTCAGCACCCCGAGGAAACGCGCGCCGTCGAGCACCGCGACCCACCCGGCGTCGTACTGCAGCATCACCCCGAACGCCTGCTTCAGCGGCGCCCCCACCGGCACCCAGGCCGTCATCCGGTGCGCGAGCCGGCCGACGGACCCGCCCGCCGCGAGCCCGCCGATGCCCACCCAGCCGTGCAGGTCGCCGCGCGCGTCCAGGACGACGGCCCAGCGCGCCCCCTCGGCCCGCAGCCGCTCCCGGGCGCGTTCGGCGGGCTCGTCGAGGCGGGCCACCGGCGGCTGCTCCAGGTCGTCCGGCTCGATCGCGGTGACCGACAGCCGCTTCAGTCCCCGGTCGGCGCCCACGAACGAGGCCACGTAGTCGGTCGCGGGCGTACCCAGCACCGCACCGGGCGTGTCGAACTGCTCGATCCGGCCCTGCCCGTACACCGCGATCCGGTCGCCGAGCCGTACCGCCTCCTCGATGTCGTGCGTGACCAGCAGCACCGTCTTGCGCACCGCGGCCTGCATGCGCAGGAACTCCTCCTGCAACTGCTCGCGCACCACCGGGTCGACCGCGCCGAACGGCTCGTCCATGAGCAGCACCGGCGGGTCGGCCGCGAGCGCCCGCGCCACGCCGACCCGCTGCCGCTGTCCGCCCGACAACTGGTCCGGATAGCGCGGCCCGTGGACGGCCGGGTCCAGCCCCACCAGGTCGAGCAGTTCGGCGGCCCGCGCCCGCGCCTTCGCCTTCTTCCAGCCGACCAGGGCGGGGACGGTCGCCGTGTTGTCGAGGATCGTGCGGTGCGGGAACAGGCCCACCTGCTGGATGACGTACCCGATCCGGCGGCGCAGCCGCACCGGGTCGACGGTGGCGACGTCCTCGCCGCTCACGAGGATGCGCCCGGAGGTCGGGTCGATGAGCCGGTTGACCATCATCATGGTCGTGGTCTTGCCGCAGCCGGACGGGCCCACCAGCGTGACGAGTTCGCCCTCGGACACCTCGAAGGAGAGGCCGTCCACGGCCGTCGTACCGTCCGGATACCGCTTGGTGACCTGCTCGAACCGGATCATCACCCCACGCTAGCGGCGCCGCATGCGGCATGCTCGGCTCCGTCTTTGAAAAGTTTCAAACCGATCTCCGAAGAGCCCAGCCGCTGCGGCCCGGTGCGTCGGAATCCGGGGAATTCTCGTCCTGCACGAGTCCTGGACACCCTTCACGCCCGCCACTAGCTTCAACCGTCGACCGTATTGAATCGATACAACTCCGAGACAACTCCGACCCGGCCGAAGGGATGACGGCGTGACTGACGGAGTGCGACGAAGGACGGTTCTGACCACGGCTCTGGGGGCCGTACCGATAGCCATGGCGGGAGGCGTCGGCGGCGCCGGCACCGCGGGGGCCGCGCCCGGCACGGACCGCGGCGAGGTGAGCGGTCTGACGGTGGAGCACCGCACCGATCCGCTCGGCGTCGACGCGGAGCGCCCCCGGTTCGGCTGGCGCACGGACTCGGCGGTCCGGGGCCGCCGCCAGCTCGCCTACCGCATCCGGGTGGCCTCCGCCCCCGACCGGCTCACCGACGGCCGCCCGGACGTCTGGGACAGCGGCAAGGTCGCCTCTGCGGACTCGGTCGCGGTGCCCTACGGCGGCCCTCCGCTCGCCGCCGCCACCCGGTACCACTGGACGGTGACGGTCTGGCACGAGGACGGCCGCTCCGCCACCGCCCCGCCCGCCCGCTTCGAGACCGGCCTGCTCGGCACCGACGGCGTCACCGGCTGGGACGGCGCCAAATGGATCACCATGGCGGGCAAGCGGCCCAACAGCGCCGGAGCGCCGCTGCTGCGCAGGCAGACGGCGCTCACCGGCCGCCGGGTGCGCGAGGCCCGCCTGTACGTCTCGGCCCTCGGCGTGTACGACGCCTACGTCAACGGCCGGCGGGTCGCGGTGCCCCACGGCGCCGACACCACCTATGAACTGCTCGCCCCGGGCTGGACGAACTACGACAGCCGGATCAGCTATCTGACCTATGACGTCACCGGCCTGGTGGCGGGCGAACGGCAGGTCACGCTCGCAGCGGTGCTCGGCAACGGCTGGTACAACTCCCGTGTCTCCGAGGGCAGCACCTACTATGCGCCGGCCGGCAACCCGCTCGCCCTCAAGGCCAAACTGCTCGTCCGGTACGCCGACGGCACCAGCCAGACGGTCGTCACCGAACCCGGCGACGCCTGGCGCGCCACGGACCAGGGCCCGTACCGCGCCGACGACATCTACGACGGCCAGACCTACGACGCCCGCAGGGAACTGCCCGGCTGGAACGCGAACGGCTTCGACGCCGCCGGCTGGAGAGGGGTCGAGGAGCACGGCTTCGCCGCCGCGTTCCCCGCCGCACAGCTGGTCGCCTACCCGGGCGAGAGCGCCCGGCTGATGCCCGAGTGGGACCGCGGACCCCGCTCGGTCACCGTCGTCACGGGCGTCACCGGCGAGGCCGGCAGCCGAAGCGGCAGGGGCCGCGTCGTCGTCGACCCGGCCCGCACGGTCACCGACCCCGAACGGGCGGTCACCGCGGAGGTGACCATCGGCCCAGGCGAGACGGCGGTCTTCGACCTCGGCCAGAACCTGGTCGGCGTCCCCCGCTACACGCTGCGCGGCCCCGCGGGCACCGAAGTCGCCTTCCGCTTCGGCGAGATGCTCAACGACGACAGCGCGGGCGCCGACGGCCCGGTCGGCTCCGTCTACCGGGCCAACCTGCGCAGCGCGAAGGCCACCAGCACCTATGTCCTGCGGGGCGGCGGCAGGCCCGAGACCCACCAGGACTCCCTGACCTTCTACGGCTTCCGCTACGTCTCCGTGACCGCGACGGACCGGGTCACCGTCACCGGCCTGACCGGCAGGGTCGCCACCTCCGCGATCCGTGACATCGGCTCCGTCGCCACCGATGACGACAAGGTCAACCAGCTGATCTCCAACGTCCGTTGGGGCCAGCGCGGCAACTACCTGTGGGTGCCGACCGACTGCCCGCAGCGCGACGAGCGGCTCGGCTGGACCGGCGACACCCAGCTGTTCTGCAACACCGGGCTGTACAACGCCGACGCCGTCGCGTTCCTCGGCCACTTCCAGGAGAACCTGATCGACTCGCAGCGCGGCTATGGCCTCGACGGCGCCCAGTTCACCGCGGTCGCCCCCGGCAACCGGTACAACGCCGCCGCCCCGGTGAGCGGCTGGGCGGACTGCGGGGTGATCGTGCCCTGGACGGTGTGGCAGATGAGCGGCGACCGGACCATCGTCGACCGCAGCTGGGACGCGATGACCCGCTATCTGGACTGGATCCGGCGCAAGGGCGGCGGCAGCCACGCAGGTCAGGGCGCCCTGTTCGCCGACTGGCTGGCCCCGCAGAGCACCGGCACCCAGCTGATCAGCGACGTCTACTACGGGTACGTGACCCGGCTGATGGCCCAGATGGCCCGGGCGACCGGGCGGGCCCGGGAGGCGGACGCGTACGACGGCCTGTTCGCCGACATCAAACGGGCGTTCATGGCGAAGTACCTCGTGACCGACGGCGCACGGCTCACCGTACGCTCCAGCCTGGGCGGCAAGCCGATCAACGGCCCGGACCCCGAGGACGACAGCCAGACCGCCCTGCTGTGGGTCCTCAAGCTCGGTTTCTACGACACCGAGGCCCAGCGCCGCGGGCTCGTCGCGCTGCTCGCCGACAACATCGGCAACGACGCCGCCTACAAGGCCGCCCACCCCGGCAGCACCCGGGTCCAGTACGCGGAGCACACCCTGGCCGTGGGCTTCCTCGGGGTGAACGTGCTCGCCCCGGTGCTGACCGACGAGGGGCGCGCGGACCTCGCCTACCGGCTGGTCCACCAGAACGCGATGCCCTCCTGGCTGTACTCCGTGGACAACGGCGCCACGACGGTCTGGGAACGCTGGAACTCCTACTCCGAGCAGGACGGCTTCGGCCCGGTCGAGATGAACTCGTTCAACCACTACTCCTACGGCGCGATCATGGAGTGGATGTACGAGAGCATGGCCGGCATCGCCAAGGACCCGGACCACCCTGGCTTCAAGCACTTCTTCCTGCGCCCGCACCCCGACCCCACCGGCAGGATCACCCAGGTGTCCGGCGCGCACCTGTCGCCGTACGGGGAGATCGTCAGCGCCTGGTCGGCGCGGAAGCGCACGCTGCACTACCGGGCCGCCGTCCCCGCCAACAGCACGGCGACCCTGCGCATCCCGGCCGCCGGCCCGGACGCCGTGCGGGAGGGCCGCACCCCGCTGTCCCGGGTGCCCGGGGTCGAGTTCGCGGGCTTCGCCGACGGGATCGCCGACTACCGGCTGCCGTCCGGCCGTTACGAACTGGCCGCCGCGCAGGGCTGAGGGCCGCGGCGGGGCCGGGCGCGGACCGGGCCCGCACGGCACACCGTGCGGGCCCGGTCGAGGGCGGTCCTCAGCCGACCAGGACGACCTCCAGCGTCCGGGGTCCGTGCACACCCTCCACCCGGTCCAGTTCGATGTCGCTGGTCGCCGAAGGGCCGGAGATCCAGGTCAACGGCCGTAGCGGATCGAGGCGTTCGAGCGCCTGCGGGACGGCGGAGACGACCTGGTCGGGGACCCGGACCACACAGATGTGGTGGTCCGGGACCAGGGTGATCCGACGCCGGCCCTGGTCCGGCGCGCCGTCCAGCACGATGGTGCCGGTCTCGGCGATCGCGACCGCGCACGCCGTGACCACGCTGTCGACCCGGTCGAGTTCGCGCGCGGTGCTCTCGGCCCGGTCGGCGACCCGGGCGACGTCCGTGGCCGCGAGCCAGCCCTCGTCGAGACCGGGCGGCACCAGCACGGACGTCGCCCCGCGGCCGGCCAGCAAGTCGGCGATCACCGAGGGCAGTTCACCGGCCGTGCAGCGGTGCACGAGCGCCCGGTAGTCGGCGAGGTTCTCCGCGAGCAGATCCACCGTCTGTGCGGCGCTGCGCTCCCCGTGCGCCCGCAGATAGTCCCGGGCGACGGCCCGTTCGTAGGGCGGGTCGTCGGCCGGCACATCGGCGAGCGCGCGCCGCACCCGGCCCAGGATCCGTTCCCTGCCGCTCACCGCGCGGCCCCCTTCCCACCGTCGGTGCCCTGTGTGCTGGGTGCGCCGGTTGCGCCCCGGGTGCGCTGCCACCAGTCGCGGAACGGCTCCGCCGGCACCGCCGGCAGATCCCGGGTGGCGCTCCACGCCCGGCCGGGTCCTGGCAGGGTGCGGGGGTGCAGCCGGCGGGTGCGGGAGGCCAGCCGCTGACCGGTGCGCAGCGCCGCGGGGTGCGTCAACGCCCAGCGGGCCGCCCGCATCGCGGCCCGTTCCGCGGCGTGCCCCTTGGCCGGCCGCAGCACCACCTTGTTGCCCCCACGGGTCGCCGGGCCGCCCTCGACGACCCGCTCCCGCAGATGCACCAGCACCTCGGGGATGTCGATGGCCACCGGGCACACCTCGTAGCAGGCCCCGCACAGCGAGGACGCGTACGGCAGCGAGGCGTCGATCTCGCTGGCCGTGCCCCGCAGTTGGGGACTGAGGATGGCGCCGATCGGACCCGGGTACACCGAGCCGTAGGCATGCCCGCCCGCCCGCTCGTACACCGGGCAGACGTTCAGACAGGCCGAGCAGCGGATGCAGCGCAGCGCCTGCCGGCCCACCTCGTCGGCCAGGGTGTCGGTGCGTCCGTTGTCGAGCAGCACCAGATGGAAGACGCGCGGACCGTCCTCGTCGGCGGTGCCCGTCCACATCGACGTGTACGGGTTCATCCGCTCGGCCGTCGAGGAGCGGGGCAGCGTCTGCAGGAACACCTCCAGGTCCCGCCACGTCGGCACGATCTTCTCGATGCCCACGACCGAGATCAGCGTCCTGGGCAGGGTCAGGCACATCCGCCCGTTGCCCTCGGACTCCACGACGACGAGCGTGCCGGTCTCCGCGACCATGAAGTTGGCGCCGGAGATGCCGACCTCGGCGCGCAGGAACTTCTCCCGCAGATGCAGCCGGGCGGCCTCGGCCAGCTCGGCGGGGGAGTCGGTCAGCCCGTCGGGGGCCGGGCGGCCCCACTCGCCCATCTCCGTACGGAAGATGTCGCGGATCTCGCCGCGGTTGCGGTGGATGGCCGGGACCAGGATGTGCGAGGGCCGGTCCTTGCCCAACTGGACGATCAGCTCCGCGAGATCGGTCTCGTACGCGTGGATGCCCGCCGCCAGGAGTGCCTCATTGAGCCCGATCTCCTGCGTGGCCATCGACTTGACCTTCACGACCTCCGACTCACCGGTCTCCTCGACCAGCCGGGTGACGATCCGGTTGGCCTCGTCGGCGTCCGCCGCCCAGTGGACGACGCCGCCCGCGGCGGTCACCGACTCCTCCAACTGGACGAGGTACCGGTCCAGATGACGGAGCGTGTGGTCCTTGATCCGTTTGCCCGCCTCGCGCAGTTGCGCCCAGTCGGAGACCTCCGCGACGGCGTTCGCCCGCTTGGCCCGGATGGTGTGCGTGGCGTGCCGCAGATTGCCGCGCAGCGTCGCGTTGCCGACCGCCTCGTGCGCGGCCTTCGGGAACGCCGGCATGCCGACGAACGTCCCGCTCATAGCGCCGGTTCCTCCTCGGTGCTCGCCAGGATCTCGGCGATGTGGACGGGCCGCATGCCGGTTCTCAGGCGGGTCATCGTCCCGCCGATGTGCATCAGACAGGAGTTGTCGGCCGCGCACAGCACCTCCGCGCCCGTCGACTCCGCGTTGCGCACCTTGTCCGCGCCCATCGCCGCCGAGACGTCGGCGTTCTTCAGCGCGAACGTGCCGCCGAAGCCACAGCACTCCTCGGCGCCCGGCAGCTCGACCAGTTCAAGACCCCGCACCGCGTCGAGCAGCTGGCGGGGACGGTCGCCGAGCCCCAGGCTGCGCAGTCCGTGGCAGGTCGGGTGGTAGGTCACCCGGTGCGGGTAGTACGCCCCGACGTCCGTCACCCCCAGCACGTCCACCAGGAACTCCGTCAGCTCGTACGTCTTGGGCACGACGGGCGCGAGCGCGGCGGCGAGGGTGTCACCGCGGCCCTCCGCCCGGGCCCGCTCGCCCATCCGCGGATACAGCTCCCGCACCATCGCCCCGCAGGAACCGGACGGCGTCACGATCGCCTCGTACTCCCCGAAGACATCGGAGAAATGCCGGGCCAGCGGTTCCGCCTCATGCCGGTAGCCGGTGTTGTAGTGGGCCTGTCCGCAGCAGGTCTGGGCCATCGGGAAGTCCACGTCGACGCCCAATCCGGTCAGCAGTTTCACCACCGCTCGGCCGGTGTCCGGATAGAGCGTGTCGTTGACACAGGTCAGGAACAGTGCGACACGCATCGCGGCTCCTTGTGATCGATCATCCGATGAGTGCAGGGTAATGGGCGGCGCCCCGCCGGGGGAGACCCGGCTCACCGCGCGGTGAGCCGCGCCTCCGCCTCCCGCCAGCGCGCGGCGTCGCCCCGCGGCTCGTAGCGGATCAGCGGCTGGGTGCGGGCCAGCAGTGCGCGCATGTCGGCGCGGTCCCCGACGAGCCCGTGGGCGCGGGCCTGGACCAGAACGTTGCCGAGGGCCGCCGCCTCGGTCGGCCCCGCCACCACCGGCAGCCCGCAGGCGTCCGCGGTGAGCTGGCACAGCAGCGCGTTGCGGGTGCCGCCGCCGACGATGTGCACCACGTCGACCGGGTGGTCGGCCAGCCGCTCGGCGTCCGCGACGGCCCGGCGATGGGCGAGCGCCAGGGAGTCCAGGATGCACCGGGTGACCTCGGCCGGGGTACCCGGCACCGGCTGCCCGGACGCCCGGCAGGCCTCGGCGATCCGGTCCGGCATCCGGCCGGGCGCGAGGAAGGCCGCGTCGCCCGCGTCCACCACCGACCGCAGCGCCGGCACCTCGGCCGCGTCCCGCAGCAGCCCGTCGAGGTCCGGATCGCCCCAGGCCCGTACGGACTCCTGGAGCAGCCACAGACCCATGATGTTGCGCAGATAACGGACCGTGCCGTCCAGCCCCAGCTCATTGGTGAAGTTGGCGGCCCGGCTCTGCTCCGTCAGTACCGGCGTGGTCAGTTCGAGGCCCGCCAGGGACCAGGTGCCGGTACAGATGTAGGCGAAGCGTTCGCCCACGGCCGGTACGGCGGCCACCGCGGACGCGGTGTCGTGCGAGGCGACCGTGGTCAGCGGCACCGGACCGGTCAGGCCGGTCTCCTCCAGCACCTCGGCGCGCAGCAGGCCCGCCGGATCGCCGGGCCGGCGCAGCGGCGCGAACAGCCCGAGGTCGATGCCCAGCCGGTCCGCTACGGCGTGCGCCCAGGTGCCGGTGCGGGGGTCGACGAGCTGGGTGGTGGAGGCGTTGGTCAGTTCGGTGCCCTGCTGCCCGGTCAGCCAGTACGCCAGCAGATCGGGGATCAGCAACAGGCGGGCCGCGTGGGCGAACTGGTCGGTCGAGCGGGCGGCGGCCAGCTGGTACAGCGTGTTGAAGGGCGCGTACTGCACCCCGGTGGCCGCGTACAGCTCGGCCGCCGGGACCGTCGCCCACACCTTCTCCGGAACCCCCTCGGTGCGCGGGTCGCGGTAGTGCACCGGGTTGCCGAGGAGGGCGCCGTCGGCGTCCAGCAGGCCGTAGTCGACGGCCCAGCTGTCGATGCCGACCGAATCCACCTGGCCGGCCGCCCGCAGCCCCGCCAGCACCCCCGCGTACAAAGCCAGGACGTCCCAGCGCAGCCCCTCCGGCAGCCGGACGGGCCGGTTGCCGAAGCGGTGCGCCTCGCGCAGCTCCAGCGTGTCGTGGCCGACGCGGCCGACCATCACGCGCCCGCTGGAGGCGCCGAGATCGACCGCGGCGTACGCCCGGACGGCAGCGCTCATCGCAGGAACGCGGCCGCCACGCCCGCGTCGACCGGGATGTGCAGCCCGGTGGTGTGGGTGAGCTGCCCGCCGGTGAGCGCGAATACGGCGTTCGCCACGTGCTCGGGCAGCACCTCCCGCTTGAGGATGGTCCGCTGCGCGTAGAACTCGCCCAGCTTCTCCTCCTCGACGCCGTACACGGCGGCCCGCTTGGCGCCCCAGCCGCCCGCGAAGATCCCGGAGCCGCGCACCACCCCGTCCGGGTTGATCCCGTTGACCCGGATGCCGTGCTCGCCCAGCTCGGCCGCCAGCAGCCGGACCTGGTGGGCCTGGTCGGCCTTGGTCGCGGAGTAGGCGATGTTGTTGGGCCCGGCGAACACGGCGTTCTTCGAGGCGATGTAGACGATGTCGCCGCCGAGCCGCTGCGGGATCATCACCCGCGCCGCCTCGCGCGAGACGAGGAAGGACCCACGGGCCATGATGTCGTGCTGGAGGTCCCAGTCCTTCGTGGAGGTCTCCAGGAGCGGCTTGGAGACGGAGATCCCGGCGTTGTTGACGACGAGGTCGACGCCGCCGAAGGCCAGCAGCGCCGCCTTGAAGGCGTCCGCGATCTGCTTCTCGTCGGTGACGTCCATGGTCACGGCGACGGCCTTGTCGGGCCCGCCCAGCCCCTCGGCGACCTCGGCGGCGCCGTCCGCGTTGACGTCGGCGACGACGACGCACGCGCCCTCGGCCGCCAACCGGTGCGCGATCGCCCTGCCGATCCCGCTGCCCGCGCCCGTCACCAGCGCCACCCGGGTCGCCAGCGGCCTTGGCTTCGGCATCCGCTGGAGCTTGGCCTCTTCGAGCGCCCAGTACTCGATGCGGAACTTCTCCGCCTCGTCGATCGGCGCGTACGTCGAGACCGCCTCCGCGCCGCGCATCACGTTGATCGCGTTGACGTAGAACTCGCCCGCCACCCGGGCCGTCTGCTTGTCCTTGCCGAAGCTGAACATGCCGACGCCGGGCACCAGCACGATCGCCGGGTCGGCACCGCGCATCGCGGGGGAGTCGGGCAGGGCGTGCCGCTCGTAGTAGGCGGCGTACTGCTCGCGGTACTCGGCGTGCAGCTCGGCCAGCCGGGCGACCGCCTGTTCCAGCGGAGCGGACGGCGCCACGTCCAGGACCAGCGGACGCACCTTGGTGCGCAGGAAGTGGTCGGGGCACGAGGTGCCGAGCGCCGCGAGCCGCGGGTGCTCGGCGCGGGCGAGGAAGTCGAGCACGGCCTCCGAGTCGGTGAAGTGCCCGACCTGCGGCCGGTCCTGGGAGGCGACGGCCCGCACGTACGGCGCGAGCGCGGCGGCCCGCTCCCGCCGCTCGGCCTCGGGCAGCGCCGCGTAGCCGTCGATCACCGGCCCGAACGGCTCCGCCCTGCCCCGCTGCGCGAGGAAGGTCTCCGCGGTGCGGATGATGTGCAGCGAGTTGCGCTCGCACTCCTCGGCGGTGTCGCCCCAGGCGGTGATCCCGTGCCCGCCGAGGACACAGCCGATCGCCTGCGGGTTGGCCTCCTTGACGGCCGCGATGTCCAGCCCGAGCTGGAACCCGGGCCGCCGCCACGGCACCCACACCACGGTGTCGCCGAAGCACTCGGCGGTCAGCTTCTCGCCGTCCGCCGCGCAGGCCAGCGCGATGCCCGAGTCGGGGTGCAGATGGTCCACGTGCGGGGCGTCCACCAGCCCGTGCATCGCGGTGTCGATGGACGGCGCCGCCCCGCCCTTGCCGTGCAGGCAGTAGTCGAACGCGGCGACCATCTCGTCCTCGCGCTGCACGCCCGGGTAGACACCGGTGAGCGCGCGCAGCCGGTCGATGCGCAGCACGGCGAGCCCGGCCTCGGTGAGCGTGCCGAGGTCACCGCCGGACCCCTTGACCCACATCAACTCGACGTCGCCGCCGGTGACGGGGTCGGTCGCGGTGCCCTTCGCCGACGCGTTGCCGCCGGCGTAGTTGGTGTTACGCGGATCCGCGCCCAGCCGGTGCGACCGGTCCAGGAGGGCGGCGGCTTCGGGGTGAGTCATGAACGATCAGTCCTTACTGGAAGTGAAGACGAGAGGAAGAGCCCCGAAGAGGGCCACAATGGCGCCCCAAAGGGGCGCGGGAACCTTGTGTCACTGGGCCACGAAGGCGCGCCCAAAAGGGGCGCGGGGAACTGCGCGACCAGCCACGACGTACCCGCACACCGCCACGGCGCATCCCGGACCACGGCGCACCCCGGCGGACAGCGCACCCGGCGGACGGGGACGGCGACGCCGCGATAGGGCCGACGGCGCACCCCGGCGGACGGGCACGGCGACGCCGCGATAGGGCCGACGCCGCATCCCGGCTGACCCAGCGGAGCGCCTACGCGCCCCACCCCGCCTGCTGCCCGCCGACGCGCTCCGCCACGACCTTCTCGGCCCACCCGGACCGGGCGAAGGCGCCCATCGGGTCGGCGTCAAGGCCCATCTCCTCGCGCACCTCGGCCAGCAGCGGCCGCACATCCGTGTTGTACGCGTCCATCAGCACGGCGTTGGCGCCGAGCACGTCCTCGGCCCGCTGCGCGGCGGCCAGCGCCTCCGCGTCCACCAGCAGCGCCTTCGCGGTGGCCTCCTGGACGTTCATCACCGACCGGATGATGGCCGGCACCTTGGGCTCGATGTTGTGGCACTGGTCCAGCATGAACGCCACGTCAGCGGTGAAACCGCCCCCGCGCACCACCTCGTACATGATCCGGAACAGCTGGAACGGATCGGCCGCACCGACCATCAGGTCGTCGTCCGCGTAGAAGCGCGAGTTGAAGTCGAAGCCGCCGAGCTTGCCCTCGCGCAGCAGCGTGGCCACGATGAACTCGATGTTGGTCCCCGGCGCGTGGTGGCCCGTGTCCACCACGACCTGCGCCTTCGGCCCGAGCTTGAGGCAGTGGGCGTACGCGGTGCCCCAGTCGGGCACGTCCGTGGCGTAGAAGGCGGGCTCGAAGAACTTGTACTCCAGCAGCATCCGCTGCCCCTCGCCGAGCCGTGCGTACACCTCGGCGAGCCCTTCGGCGAGCCGGTCCTGGCGGCCGCGCAGATCGTCCTGGCCGGGGTAGTTGGTGCCGTCGGCGAACCACAGCTTCAGGTCCTGCGAGCCCGTGGCGTCCATGATGTCGACGCACTCCAGCAGATGGCCGATCGCCTTGCGGCGCACCGCGGCGTCCGGATGGCAGATGCTGCCCAGCCGGTAGTCGTCGTCCTGGAAGGTGTTGGAGTTGATCGCGCCGAGCCGCAGCCCGCGCTCCTCGGCGTACCCGGCGAGGGCGGCGTAGTCGTCCACGGTGTCCCAGGGGATGTGCAGGGCGACGGTCGGCGCGACCCCGGTGAAGGCGTGCACCTGTGCCGCGTCGTCCAGCTTCTCCCGCGGCGAGCGCGGAACGCCCTGCTGGGCGAACACCTTGAAACGGGTCCCCGAGTTGCCGTACGCCCACGACGGCGTCTCGACGGCCTGGGTCTTGAGCGCGGCTTTCACCGCGGCGAGGTCGGTCACTTCAGGGCTCCCGTGAAATCGGTTGGAACGGCTGAGCGGGTGAAACGATTCAGACCCGCAAGCTATGAGCCCTCCGAAGGGGTGTCAAGCTCTCCCGCTCACTCGGTTTTCCGTGATCCCGCCGTGACCTTCAACTATCGAAAGTTTTTCGACACGGAACCATTGACGTGACATGGCTGCCATGTCTAACGTCCCGGCAATCCAGTTGAAACCTTTCACGACGCCGTGGGGGCCATCCCGCAGGCGTCGTCGAGGAGCCCCCATGACCCACCCGTCCGACACGGGACCGGCGCCGGTGCTGGCGCTGAAGGACGTCTCCAAGTCCTTCGGCGCCGTACGGGCCCTGCGGGACGTCTCCCTTGAGCTGTTCCCCGGCGAGGTACACGCCCTCGCCGGAGAGAACGGCGCGGGCAAGTCGACGCTCATCAAGACGCTCGCCGGGGTGCACCGACCGGACGCCGGTCAGGTGCTGCTCGACGGCGAGCCCGTCGTCTTCCACGGCCCCGGTGACGCCCGCGACGCCGGCATCGCCGTGATCTACCAGGAACCCACACTCTTCCCCGACCTTTCGATCGCCGAGAACATCTTCATGGGCCGCCAGCCGCGGCGCGCCCTCGGCCGCATCGACCACCGGGCCACCCATGCGGCCACCGCCGCCCTGATGAAGCGGCTCGGTGTCGAACTCGACCCCGACCGCCCGGCCCGCGGCCTGTCCATCGCCGACCAGCAGATCGTCGAGATCGCCAAGGCGCTGTCCTTCGACGCCCGGGTCCTGATCATGGACGAGCCGACGGCGGCGCTGACCGGCAGCGAGGTGGCCCGCCTCTTCGGCGTCGTCGAGACGCTGCGCGAGCAGGGCGCCGCCGTGCTGTTCATCTCGCACCGGCTGGAGGAGATCTTCCAGATCTGCCGGCGCGTGACCACCCTGCGCGACGGCGCCTGGATCGGTAGCGAACCGCTCGCCGGCATGACCGAGGACGACCTGGTACGCCGCATGGTCGGCCGCGACCTCGACGAGCTGTACCCGAAGCAGACCGTTCAGCCCGGCGAGGTCGCCCTCAGCGTCCGGCGGCTGACCCGCGAGGGCGTCTTCACTGACGTCTCCTTCGAGGTGCGCCGCGGTGAGATCGTCGGCCTCGCCGGACTCGTGGGCGCCGGCCGCACGGAGGTCGCCCGAGCCGTCTTCGGCGTGGACCGCTGGGACGCCGGTGAGGTCGAGGTCGCCGGCCGGCGGCTGACCAACGGCGCCCCCTCCGCCGCCATGGCCGCCGGGCTCGCCCTGGTCCCCGAGGACCGGCGCGCCCAGGGCCTGGTGATGGACATGTCCATCGAACGGAACATCGGGCTGACCGGGCTGCGCAGCACCGTGCGCGCAGGACTCGTGGACCGCGGTGCCGAGCGCAGCCGCTCCCTCGACTGGGCGGTCAGGCTCCAGGTGAAGTACGCCCGGATCGCCGACGCCGTCGCCACCCTCTCCGGCGGCAACCAGCAGAAGGTCGTGCTCGCCAAGTGGCTGGCCACCGGACCGAAGGTGCTGATCGTCGACGAGCCGACCCGCGGCATCGACGTCGGCACCAAGGCCGAGGTGCACCGGCTGCTCGGCGAGCTGGCCGCCGACGGCGTCGCGGTCCTGATGATCTCCTCCGACCTGCCCGAGATCCTCGGCATGGCCGACCGCGTGCTCGTGATGCACGAGGGCCGGATCACCGCCGAGATCCCCCGCTCCGACGCCACCGAGGAAACCGTGATGGCCGCAGCCACGGGGAGGGCCGCCGCATGACGGTGACCACCCCGAACCAGACCCCCGTCGCCGAGGTGCCGAGGTCCAGCGGCACCCGACTGGTCGACCGCGTCTTCCGGATGCGCGAACTCGCCATCCTGGTCGTCTTCCTGGTGATGGTCGCCATCACCCAGGCGGGCAACAGCGAGTTCCTGTCCGAGCAGGGCATCAAGGACCTGCTGCTCAACGCGACCATCCTGGTGCTGGTCGCCACCGGCCAGTCGCTGGTCGTCATCACCCGCAACGTCGACCTGTCGGTCGGCTCCACCCTGGGCATCAGCGCCTTCGCGGCCGGCACCTATCTGCACGGCGGCGGGAACGCGGTCGTCGCCGTCGTCCTCGCGGTCCTGCTCGGCATCGGCTTCGGGCTCCTCAACGGTCTGCTGGTCAGCCTCGGCCAGGTGCCCGCCCTCGTCGTCACCCTCGGCACGCTGTACATCATCCGCGGCATCGACTCCATCTGGGTCGGCTCCCGGCAGATCACCGCCGCCGACCTGCCGGGCGGCTTCGTCGACTTCGGCTCCGGCGGGCTGTCCGCCGTCCCGTGGCTGGCCCTCATCGCGCTGGCCGTGCTGATCGCCACCGCCTACTACCTCAAGCACTTCGGCAGCGGGCGCGAACTGTACGCGCTCGGCTCCAACCCGGAGGCCGCCCGGCTCGCCGGCATCCCGGTGCGCAAGCGGATCCTGGCCGCGTACACCTTCTGCGGCGCCCTGGCCGGCCTCGCCGGCGCGATGTACCTGGCCCGGTTCGGCAACGTCGACTCCGGCACCGGCAACGGCTACGAACTCACCGTGGTCAGCGCGGTCGTGGTCGGCGGCGTCGTCTTCACCGGCGGCTCCGGCAGCGTCTACGGCGCGGCCCTCGGCGCCCTGCTGCTGACCTCCGTCAACAGCGTGCTGCCCGCCCTCGGCGTCAGCTCGGTCTGGGTGCTCGCCATCAACGGCATCCTGCTGCTCCTCGCCATCGCGGTCGACCGGGTCGTCGCGCTGCGGGTGGCCTCCGCCCTGAAGAAGTCGGCTGCGAAGAAGACGGCCCCGAACAAGGAGAACGGCCGCCATGCCTGAGTCGTTGACGCGCGCGATCCGCTGGGACACGGTCGTCGGTGCGCTGCTCGTCGTCCTGCTGTTGCTCTCGTTCGGCTTCGTGGACGGCTTCGGCAACGCCCTGAACCTGTCCTTCCTGATCGGCAACACCCTCCCGATCGCGCTGATCGCCCTGCCGATGACCCTGCTGGTCGTCTCCGGTGAGATCGACCTGTCGGTCGCCTCCACCGCCGGCCTGTCGGGTGCCGTCATGGGCAAGCTGTGGAACCAGGGCATGTCGATCGAGACGATCATCCCGCTGTGCCTGCTGCTCGGCCTGGTGTGCGGACTGATCAACGGGCTGCTGGTGACCCGGCTCGGGCTGCCGTCGCTCGCCGTGACCATCGGCACCCTCGCCGCCTACCGGGGCATCGCACAGATCGTGCTCGGCTCCGACGCGGTCACCGACTTCCCCACGCAGTACCTGGACTTCGCGGCCGGCCGGATCGGGGACACCTTCGTCCCGCAGGCCCTGCTGCCCTTCCTGGTGCTGCTCGCCATCGCCGTGGTGGTCCTGCACGCCACCCCGTTCGGCCGGTCGCTGTTCGCGGTCGGCGCCAGCGAGGAGGCCGCCCGGTTCGCCGGCATCCGGGTCAAGCGGGCCAAACTCCTGCTGTTCGCCGCCACCGGCCTCATGGCCTCCCTCACCGGCGTCTTCTGGGCCCTGCACTACGCCAGCGCCCGCTACGACAACGCCACCGGACTCGAACTCTCCGTCGTCGCCGCTGTGCTGCTCGGCGGCATCGACTTCGACGGCGGCAAGGGCACGCTCGGCGGCGCCATCGCGGGCGTCTTCCTGCTCGGCGCGCTGCAGAACGTGATGAGCCTGCTGAACGTCTCCGCGCAGTCGCAGATCGTCGTCACCGGCGTGCTGCTCGTCGTCTCCGTGCTCGGCCCGCGGGTCGCCCGCCAGATCTCCGTCGCGAGAGCCGCACGCTCCACCGGATAGGCAGTTCGAACGCTGCGGGCCGTCTGTGGCTGGTCGCGCAGTTCCCCGCGCCCCTTGGGGCACTCCGTACTCACCTCCGTCAGAAAGATCCCGCCATGCGAACGTCTTCGATCCGCCGTACCTGCGCGGCCCTCGCCGCCGCCACCTCCCTCGCCCTGGCCGTGACCGCCTGCGGCGGCACCACCAAGAACGACGTCAAGGACTCCGGCGGCGGCTCGAACACCGCGGCCGGCACGGCGAACCCGGACGCCGCCCTGAAGAAGGGCCTCACCGTCGGCTTCCTGCCCAAGCAGGTCAACAACCCCTACTTCACCACCGCGGACAAGGGCGGCGAGAAGGCCGTCACCGAACTCGGCTCGACCTACAAGGAGGTCGGCCCCTCCAGCGCCACCGACACCGCGGGCCAGGTGAGTTACGTCAACACCCTCACCCAGCAGCAGGTGGACGCGATGGCCGTCTCCGCGCAGGACCCGGGCGCCCTGTGCACCGCCCTCAAGCAGGCCATGAAGAACGGCATCAAGGTCGTCACCTACGACTCCGACACCACCCCGGACTGCCGCAACGCCTTCATCTCCCAGGCCAGCGGGGAGGACCTGGGCCGCACCGAGGTGCAGTTGCTCGCCGAACAGATCGGCTACAAGGGCGAGATCGCGATCCTGTCCGCCGCGCAGACCGCGACCAACCAGAACGCCTGGATCGAGTACATGAAGGAGGAGCTGAAGGACCCCAAGTACAAGGACATCAAGCTGGTCAAGACCGCCTACGGCAACGACGACGCCCAGCAGTCCTTCCAGCAGACCCAGGGCCTGCTCCAGGAGTACCCGAACCTGAAGGGGATCATCTCCCCGACCACGGTCGGCATCAAGGCCGCGGCCCAGTACCTGTCCGGCTCCAAGTACAAGGGCAAGGTCAAGCTGACCGGCCTCGGCACCCCCAACGACATGCGCAAGTACGTCAAGAACGGCACCGTCGACGCCTTCGAGCTGTGGGACCCGTCCAAGCTCGGCGACCTCGCCGCCCGCACCGCCGTCGCGCTGGCCTCCGGACAGATCACCGGCAAGGAGGGCGAGACCTTCAAGGCCGGCGACACCGAGTACACCATCGGCAAGGACGGCGTGATCAACCTGGGCAAGCCGACCGTGTTCGACGCGAAGAACATCGACCAGTTCGACTTCTGATCCGGGTCGGCCACTGATCCGGGTCAGTCACTGATCCGGGTCAGTCACGGAACCCTGTCACCTTCTCGTCCCCCAAGGGGTGTTGATGCAGCGCGTGTGCTTCCTGCTGAAGGTCCGCGAGGACCGGCTCGACGCGTACCGTGAGCGGCACGCCGCTGTCTGGCCCGAGATGCGCGCGGCGCTCTCGGCCGCCGGCTGGCACAACTACTCGCTCTTCCTGCGCGAGGACGGCCTGCTCGTCGGCTACCTGGAGACCGAGGACTTCGCGGCGGCACAGGCAGCCATGGAAGCCACCGACGTCAACGCCCGCTGGCAGGCGGAGATGGCGCCGTTCTTCGAGTCGCTGGACGGCGCCAGACCCGACGAGGCCATGAAACCGCTCACCGAAGTGTTCCATCTGGCCTGACCCCTGGAGTCCGCTCATGAGAAGACGCACCGTGCCGGCCGGCGCCCCGCTCGCCTCCGTCGCGGCGTCCGGCAGGGCCGCGGCGGCGGCCGGAAGAACGGCCTGCTCACCCACAGGGGCCACCGGTACGCCGCCCGGTACGCCACCCGCGAGGCCGCCGTCGCCCGCCGCGCCCTCCGCGCTCCATGCGGCCGGCTTCGCCCTGCCCGCGTGACCAGCCCGTAGCGGGGCGGCACCGACGGTAGTGTGAAGGTTTCCCGCCGCCCCTCGTCTCCCTGGAGGTCCCCGCCCGATGGCCCAGTCGGTGGGTATCAAGGACGTCGCCCGCGCCGCCGGAGTGTCGGTGGGCACGGTCTCGAACGTCATCAACCGCCCGGACTCCGTCGCGAGCGAGACCCGTGCCCGGGTGCAGTCCGCGATCGACCGGCTCGGCTACGTACGCAGCGAGTCCGCGCGCCAGTTGCGCGCGGGCCGCAGCCGGATCATGGGCCTGCTCGTCCTCGACATGGGCAACCCGTTCTTCGTCGACCTGGCGCGCGGCGCCGAACGGGCGGCGCGGGACGCCGGGCTCGGCGTGATGGTCTGCAACAGCGCGCAGAACGCCGGGGAAGAGGCCGAGTACCTGGCCCTGTTCGCCGAGCAGCGGGTGCGCGGGGTACTGCTCACCCCGGCCGACGCCACCGGCCGCAACATCGCGGCCTTCCGCCGGCACGGCATCCCGTTCGTCCTGGTCGACCGGGTCGCCGAGGGCACCACCGAGTGCTCGGTCTCCGTCGACGACGTGGCGGGCGGCGCCCTGGCCGTGCGTCATCTGGTGGACGCCGGGCATCGCAGCATCGCGTACGTCAGCGGGCCGGCCGGCCTGAACCAGGTCCGCGACCGGCGCACCGGCGCCCTGAACGCGCTCGCCGAGGCCGGGCTCGGCCCGCAGTCCCTGCGCGAGCTGCCCACCGAACGCCTCGACGTCGCCGCCGGACGGGACGCGGGCGCCCGGCTGCTCGGCCTCGCCGACCGGCCGACCGCCGTCTTCTGCGCCAACGACCTGCTCGCCCTCGGTGTCCTGCAGGCCATGTACGCGGCCGGGGTCGTGGTCCCGGACGACCTGGCGATCGTCGGCTACGACGACATCGAGTTCGCGGCGGCCGCCGCCGTCCCGCTCACCTCGGTCCGCCAGCCGGCGGTGACCATGGGCGCCCTCGCCGCCGAACTGCTCCTGGAGGAGACGGAGGCGCCGAACGGCACCCACGAGCACCGACGGGTGGTGCTCCAGCCGGAGTTGGTGGTGCGCCGTTCGAGTCTCGCCGCCCGCTGATCCGCTGGCCCGTGGCCCAACCATGATCCCGGGTGTCCGGCGGCCGGCGGACATGTGCTGAACTGGGACGCGTCCATCCGTCCGTCCCGGGAGACCTGTTGAGCCACCGTTACCGCCAGCCCGGCGTCGTCCTCACCGACCACCGATTCACCGTGCCACTGGATCACGCCGACCCCGCGGGCGAGACCATCGAGCTGTACGCCCGTGAGGTCGTCGCGAGCGACAAGGCACACCAGGACCTGCCCTGGCTGGTCTTCCTCCAGGGCGGCCCGGGGCACGGGGCGAACCGTTTCATCGGCAGACAGGCGTGGCTCGGCCGGGCCCTGGAGGAGTACCGGGTGCTGCTGCTCGACCAGCGCGGCACCGGCCACTCCACGCCCGCCACCCGGCAGACGCTGCCGCTGCGCGGCGGCCCCGCCGAACAGGCCGGCTACCTCACCCACTTCCGTGCCGACTCGATCGTCCGCGACTGCGAGACCATCCGCCCGCGGCTGACCGGCGGCGCCCCCTGGACCGTGCTCGGCCAGAGCTACGGCGGCTTCTGCACGGTCAGCTATCTCTCGCTCGCCCCCGAGGGCCTGAACACCGCGGTGATCACCGGCGGGCTGCCCTCCCTGGACGCCCACGCCGAGGACGTCTACCGGGCCGCCTACCCGCGCATCGAACGCAAGGTCGGCGCGCACTACGCCCGCTACCCGCAGGACGTCGATCGGGCCCGGCACATCGCCGAGCACCTGCTGAACCACGAGGTGGTCCTGCCGGGCGGCTACCGGTTCACCGTCGAGGCCTTCCAGTCCCTCGGCCTCATGCTCGGCTCGGGCGACGGCAGCCATCGCCTGCACCACCTGCTGGAGGACGCCTTCGTGCGCACTCCGTCCGGCCCCGAGCTGTCCGACGCCTTCCAGGAGGCGGTCCGTGGCCTGCTCTCGTACGCGGCGTACCCGCTGTACGCGCTCGTCCACGAGTCCATCTACGGCCAGGACGCCCACCCCACCGGCTGGGCGGCCGAACGCGTCCGCGCCGAGTTCCCGCAGTTCGACGCGGCCAAGGCGCTCGCCGGTGACGCGCCGGTGCTGTTCACCGGGGAGACCGTGCACCCCTGGATGTTCGAGGCCGACCCGGCCCTGCGTCCGCTGCGCGAGACCGCCGATCTGCTGGCCGCCCGCGCCGACTGGCAGCCGCTGTACGACCCGGCCCGGCTCGCCGCCAACGAGGTTCCGGTCGCCGCGGCCGTCTACCACGATGACATGTACGTCGACACCGAATTCTCCCTGCGGACCGCCCGTGCGATCCGGGGCCTGCGCACCTGGGTCACCGACGAGTTCGAGCACGACGGCCTGCGGGTCGGCGCGCCCCGTGTCCTGGACCGGCTGCTGGCCCTGACCCGCGACGAGGCGTGATCGCCGCCGGTGACCGGCGGGGCGGGCGCGGCCGGGCGGGGCGGTCGGCGTTCGCCCGGCGGGGCGGCGGCGTTCGCACGGTGGTGGTGGTGGCGGCGTTCGCACGGTGGCGGCGGCGGACGAGCAGGACAGTAGGGTGAACGGTATGTCGGATGAGAGGGACCGCCGGTCGGCGTTGCGCGGTGACTGCGCCAACTGCTTCGGGCTGTGCTGCGTCGCCCTGCCCTTCGCCGCCTCGGCGGACTTCGCCCTCGACAAGCCCGCCGGCCGGCCCTGCCCCAACCTGCGGGGCGACAACCGCTGCGGCATCCACACCGAGCTGCGGTCCAAGGGCTTCGCGGGCTGCACGGTCTACGACTGCTTCGGCGCCGGGCAGAAGGTCTCGCAGATCACCTTCGGCGGGCGGGACTGGCGCACCGGCTCCGCCGAGCACGCCCGGAGCATGGCAGAGGTCTTCCCCCTCGTGCGGCAACTCCACGAACTGCTCTGGTACCTCGCCGAGGCGCTGGAGCTGCCCGCGGCCCGCCCGCTGCGTACCGAGTTGCGCGAGGCATGGCAGACCACCGAGCGGCTCACCCGGCAGACCCCCGAGGAACTGGCCGTCCTGGACGTGGCCGCCCACCGGCAGGGGGTCGACGTGCTGCTGCGGCGCGCCAGCGAGTCGGCGCGGTCGGCGATACCGGGCGCCCGCGGCAGGAAGAAGGACCGGCGCGGCGCGGACCTGGTCGGCGCCCGCCTCAAGGGGGCGGATCTGCGCGGCGCCGATCTGCGCGGGGCCTGGCTGATCGCCGCCGACCTGACGGGCGCGGATCTGCGCGGCGCCGACATGATCGGCGCCGATCTGCGCGACGCCGATCTCACGGGCGCCGATCTGACCGGCGTCATCTTCCTGACCCAGCCGCAGGCGGATGCGGCCCGCGGCGGCGTCGGTACGCGGTTGCCGGTGTCGGTCACCCGCCCCGCGCACTGGCCGACGCACGGCTGACCGCGGTCCCGGCCGGGGCGGTGCGTCGCTCCAGCCACAGGCGCAGGGCCGCGGTTGGGCGCGGATCTGCGTGATGCCGATCTGAGGGGCGTGCTCTTCTTGACCCAGCCGCAGGCGGATGCGGCCCGCGGCGGCGTCGGTACGCGGTTGCCGGTGTCGGTCACCCGCCCCGCGCACTGGCCGACGCACCGCTGACCTCCGCCCCAGGGCCTGGTTGGCGTACGCCTCGATCTCCGATAAGTTAGGCAAGCCTTACCTAAGGAGGTTCCGGATGGGTGACAGCCAGACCTGGACGGCCGGGCCCGGCACGGCCGAGCGGGCCCGCTCGGTGCTCGCCACGGCGTGGTCCTGCACGGTGACCGCGCAGGGCGGGCGCGAGGAACTCGTCGGGGCGCACACCGTGACCGACGACGGGCGGGTGATCCTGCATGTGCCCGTGGACAGCGCCCTGCCCACCGCGGCGATCTGCGCACCGCGCGGCGAGCCGTCCGCGGTGCTGGAGTTCGCCGACGTGGCGCCCGTTCCGCTGCGCAGCCGCATCCGCGCCCGGCTCTGGCTGGCCGGCTGGTTCGCCCCCGAGGACGGCCGACTTCTCTTCCGCGCCACCCGGGTGGTGCTGCGCCGCCCGTCCGGTGCCGAGGCCGTCGGCCTCGACGAGTTCGCCGCCGCCGCACCCGACCCGCTCGCCACCGCGGAGGCCCGGCTGCTCACCCACCTCGCCGACGCCCACCCCGATGCCGTGGAACGCCTCACCCGGCTCGTCCGGCCCGAGAGCCTGCACGCCGCGACCCGTGTCGTGCCGCTCGCACTGGACCGGCACGGACTCACACTGCGCATCGAGCGCACCCGCGCCCACGGCGACGTACGGCTGACGTTCCACCGGCCCGCCGACGACCTCGCCCAGCTCACCGAGCGCATCCACGTCCTGCTGGCGCAGGCGGCAACGGCCACCTGCCCCCGCGCCCTACAACGGCAGCGCGCAGACGGCGACCGGTGACGCGAACGGCTCGCCCGCGAGCCGCAGCCCGCCGTCGTCCGCGTCCACGTGGAAGACGCTCACCGTGCCGGAGCGCTGGTTCGCCGCGAACAGCAGCCGGCCGTCCGGCGAGAAGGCGATCTGCCGCGGGAAGTCACCGGCCACCGGCACGGTGTCCAGCAGCCGCAGCTTGGCGCCGTCCGCCTCCACGGCGTAGCGCGCCAGGCTGTTGTGGCCGCGGTTGGCGAGATAGGCGAACGCGCCGTCCGCCGTGACCAGGATCTGCGCCGGGTAGTTGGTGCCCGCACCGGACCCGGTGGACTGCGGCTCGCCGACCCGGAGCCGGCCGGTGTCCGCGTCGTACGCGCACACCACGACCGTGTCGTCCACCTCGTTGGCCAGGTACGCGAACCGGCCGCCCGGGTGGAAGGCGAGATGCCGCGGGCCGGCGCCCGGCCGGGTGTGCGCCCGGGCGACCTCGGTCAGCGTGCCCCGCGCCAGGTCCAGCCGGTAGCTGTACACGCTGTCGGTGCCCAGGTCGACCGCCAGGACATGACCGCCCTCGGGACCGGTGACGAACTGGTGCGCGTGCGGCCCCTGTTGCCCGGGGCCGGGCGGGCCGGAGTGGATGGCCAGCGCCGTGCGCTCGCCGAGGGCCCCCGAGGCGCCGATGGGATGCACGGCCACACTGCCCGAACCGTAGTTGGCGCTGAGCAGCCAGCGCCCGCTCGGATGCACGGACGCATGGCAGGGCGCCGCGCCGCCGGTGCCGCGGGAGCCGAGGATCCGCCGGTCGGCGAGGCGCACGGCGGTCACGGCGCCGTCCGTGCGCTCGTCGACCGCGTACAGGGTGCGGCCGTCCGGATGCGCGGCGAGGTAGGAAGGGTCGGCGACACCGGTCAGGGTGCCGGATCCGGTGACGGCGCCCGTCCCCGGGTCGTACCGGGCCAGGCCGATGCCGGTGCCGCCGCCCTCGGCCGAGGTGTAGGTGCCCAGGTACAGGGGGCGCGGGCCGGACGGTTCGGCCGGGCGCCGGGGCGCGGGGGACGACGCGGGCGCCGGCTGTCCGGGCTCGGCCCGCGGCGCAGCCGGTGCCGGCAGGGCCACCGCGGCGGCACCGCCCGCCATCGCCCCGACGAACCGGCGCCGGCTCCAGCCGCCGCCCGTTGCTCCCGCACCACTGCCCATGCCCGCACCTCAAGGAAGTCCGCTGCCCCGGTCGTGACAGCCACCATGGCCCGGACCGCCCCGCCGAAGCAAACGAGGCCATGCCCACGCACGCCCCACGGCAAGCACGGCCACCCCTCGGGCCGCCGCCGGGTGCCGCCGGGGACACGGGTCGGTCGGTGCCTCGGGAGACGGCGGCGACCCGAGGGTGGGCTTCATCGACGGACGGCCGCCGTTTCAGGAAGGCAGAGCCCCGCTCGTGGCCCGCGCCGCCGGTCGTGCCGGCGAGACCGCGCCGCGGTTACGACCGCCTGCGGGTCGGTGTCGGCTGGTGTGGGGCGTGGTGATCGCCTGCGAGTCGGTGCCGGCTGGAGTGGGGCGCGGTGGTGACCGTGTACGAGCCGCTGATCGGCCGGGTCGGTGTACGGCCAGGGGCTGTTACCACTCACCGTCCTCGACCGGGCGGCTCGGCGTGTCCTTCAGTGGTCTGACCTGGTCCTGGGCCGGCGCCTGCCAGGGGTCGAGATCGTCCCCGAGCCAGTCGCCGACCGGCTTGACCGCGCCCAGCGCGTCCGGCGCGGCGAGGTCCACCGCCTCCGTGTCGTAGTCGTCGTAGTCGTCGTAGTCGTCGTAGTAGTCGAACCAGGGCAGTCCCGCCCGGGTGTACGCCGCCCGGTCCACCGGCGAAGGCGGCGGCGCCTCGCCCGTGATGCGGCGCCACTGCGGAGGCGTCACCAGATGCACGAAGACCCGCCCGGCCGGCTCGTCCGCCCAGTCCCGCGCAGGCCGCTCGTCCCGGTAGACCTCCTGGCGCATCGAGCCGCCGACGCCGAGCCCCATGGCCGCCGCCGCGCGCGCCGGAGCGGCCGGCGCCGGTCCCGCGCCCGCGGCGGCGGCCATCGGCAGCGCCGCCCCGTACCCGCCGGCCGGCCCGGAGCGCCGCCGCAGCGTCCGCTGGTCCCGGCGCCAGGCCGCGAGCGGCTCCGGCTTCAGCGGGAACGACTGCAACTGCACCCCGCCCCACACCTCCTCGCCCGTGACCTGCCCCTCCACCGTCGCGCCCAGGCCCAGCGGCACGGCCACGAACTGGCGGACCGTCCCGCTGCCCGCGTTGATGCCATCCAGCCACGGCTGCCGGGGCAGCACCACATAGTTCTGCGGCTCGCGGGACAGCCGGTCGCGCCACGGCCGGCCCGAGACGGCGCACACCTTGCCCACCCCGACCTGGAGCGCGGCCGGCTCCGTCGAACCCGCGAAGTCCAGCCACATCGCCTCGCGCAGGTACACCGGCAGCATGACGCCGCCGCGCACCCGCCATCGCTCGGGCACCGTGTCCGGGTGATCGGCCACCAGCCGGAGCGGAAACTCGCCCAGTCCGGGCGGCAGCGGATGCGGGCCCGTCTCGGGCAGCCGCAGCGTGCGCACGAACCGCACCGCGACCCCGCCCGGCAGCCGCAGCGTGTTCCCGTCGATCCGTACGGCCGTGTCGGTCATGTGGACGCCCCCTCCGCCATCGGTACGCCGCGCCGCCTCGCCGGTGCGCACCTCACCGACGAGAACGTTCCCCGGTGTCCGTGTGGTTCCGGCGCAGCCGCTCCGGCACGCCCACCCGCTCCCGCACCCGGGACATCCAGGGCAGCCGGTCCCGCTGCTTGCCCGAGACCCGGTCCAGCTCCTCCAGCAGGCGGCGCGAACGGTGCTCGGTGTCCAGCTCGTCGATGATCCGGTTCACCTCGGTCAGGGCCGCGCCGAGCAGCTGCCAGCGCCGCGGGTCCCGCTCGGCCTCCTCCCGCAGCAGCAGGGCCACCTTGTCGCGGGTGCCCGCCGCCGTCTGCAGTTCGGCGGTCAGCCGCGCCTCGGCGGACTCGGCGCTGACGCTCAGATCGGTGGTCACCAGCACCGCGAAGCTGACCACCGCGTCGCCGACCTCGGACAGCAATTGCTCGACGGCGGCGCCCGCCTCCGGCGGGAACAGGGGGTGGGGGGCGCGTGACTTCGCCAGGTCGGTGAAGGTCCGGGCCAGCACCCGCAGCACGACCGTGCAGATCTCCAGCGTGTCCAGTCCCGTCCGCAGCACCACCCGGTGCAGCAGGCCCTCCCGCACGCGCGGATTGAGCCGCAGACTGTCCTCGGCCTGCCGCAGGTCGGCGTCCACCTCGACGATGTCGTGATCCAGCCGGCGCGCCTCGTACAGCCGCTCGGCGGCCAGCTCCCACGGGACGCGCCCCGCGGCCTCTTCGCCCAGCCGCAGCATCAGCTGCCGCACCCGCCGGGCCAGCCCTTCGATCGACTCCCCGGCCTCGTCCACCCACACCGGGGGAGCGAACACCAGGTTGCAGGCGAGCCCGACGGCCGCGCCGATCAGTGTCTCCACCACCCGGGCCCAGGCCGTGTTGCCGACCGTGGTCACGCCGAGCACCAGCATGGCGCTGATCGCCACCTCGGGTACGTACTCGTCGACCCGCACCAGGCGCCCGACGGCCAGCGCGGCCACGATCAGCAGGGCCAGGCTCCACCAGGTCAGCCCGACCAGCAGGCTGAAGGCGATGGCGACGAGGACGCCCGCCACCACGGCGTTCACCCGGCGGATGCCGTTGGTGAGCGTGGCGTACAGCGTGACCTGGACGACCAGCAGGGCGGTCAGCGGCGCGGTGAGCGGCGCGGGCTCCGGGCTCAGCCGCAGCGCGACGACGTACGCGATCGTCGCCGCGCCGGCCGACCGCAGCGTCTGGACGACGACGGGGTCACGGCGCCGCTTCACGAACCGCTTCGGGCCCGCGGTCCACTTCCGTACGTCTGGCATGCCTTGGGCTGTTCCCCGACCGCGCCCCCGCCGAACGTACTCCGCCCTGGTCCGGCGGCATCCACAAGGTCCTCCGCGCGGCGACAGGCGGCAGTGTGGCGATGTCGCTTGTGGGCGGTGGTGGCCGTGGCCGTGGGGTGGGGGTGGTCTCGTGGGGTCAGATGTAGTCCTCGTCGAGGGCCGCGAACGGGTTTCCGGCGCGAGGGCCGTCGAGCGTGCCGGTCGTGTTCCGGGGCATCCTCCTCCGCGCGGCGACAGGCGGCAGTGTGGCGATGTCGCGTGTGGGCGGGGTGGCCGGGGACGCCGGTGTGGTCCCCGTGTGGGTCAGGCGTGGAGCTTGTCGAGGAAGGCGAGCAGGTTGCCCGTCGTGCGGGCGATCTGTTCGTCCTGCGTGAGGCTCTCCTCGAAGCGCCGGCCGGACTCGGGCACCTTCCTGCCGCGCACATACAGCGAACACGCCAGGTCCGTGCACATGTACACGCCGACCGAGTTGCCCTCGCGGCCCGCCGCCCCCGCCTTGCGGGCCGTCATCAGCGAGACACCGCCCCCACGGTGGGTCGTCAGGCACACCGAGCACATGCTCTGGTGCAGAAAACCGCGCTGCGCGGCCGGGAAGCGCAGCGCGACACCGACCGGCCGGCCCTCCCGCTCGGCCACGAGATAGCTGCGGTCGGGCGCCCCGGGGTCGCGCCAGCCGAGGAAGTCCAGATCGTCCCACGGCCGTTCCCCGAGGTCGCGGGGGACCGCCAGCCGCTTGGCCTCGCCCTTCGAGCAGTTGACGAACGAGGCGCGGATGTCCTGTTCGGTGAGCGATCTCATAGGGGGTCCTTGGGGTCCTTCCGGAGGTACGACGGAACCCGGAGCCAGAAACCCAATGACTCCAGGTCTGCGGGCAGCCTAGGCAGCCACGACGAGCGGGAGCCAGCGGATTTCCGGCGCACCGCCCGGCGCGGGCGCGCGGCACACCCCCCGCCCGCCGCGGGTGGCGGTCGCGGCGGCGGTCACGACACAATCCCCAGCCATGCAGATCACCGAGCGCGAACTCAACCGGGCCACCCTGTCCCGCCAACTGCTGCTGGGCAGGGAATCGCTCGGCGTCGACGACGCCGTCCGCCGGGTGGTCGCCCTCCAGGCACAGCACCCCGCCTCCCCCTATGTCGCGCTGTGGAACCGGATCGGCGGCTTCGACCCCGCCGACCTGGACGCCGCCTTCGCCGACCGCGCCCTGGTCAAGGCCACCTTGATGCGCATCACGCTGCACGCGGTGCACGCCGACGAGCACCGGGCGTTCCGCGAGGCGATGCAGCAGACCCTGTACGCCTCCCGTCTCGGCTACCGTTTCGCGGCGGCCGGGCTCACCCCCGCGGACGCGCACGACCTTCTGCCCCATCTGCTGGAGTTCACCGAGCGGACGCGTACGACAGACGAGTTGAAGGCGTGGCTGGAGCAGCGGCTCGGCCCGGAGAAGGCGGCCGGCGCCTGGTGGGGGCTCAAGGCGTATGCGCCGCTGCTGCACGTGGCCACCGGCGGACCGTGGTCGTTCGGCCACCGGTCGTCGTTCGTCGCCGCGCCCATGGGCCCGCCGCCCACGACCCGGGACGCGGTGCCGGCCGCGCTCCAGGCCCTGGTGCTGCGCTGTCTGGCCGGGTTCGGACCGGCGTCGGTGGCGGACATCGCGCAGTTCTCCATGGTGCAACGGTCCCTCGTGCGGGGGGCGTTGAGCGCCCTCGACGGCTCGGTCGAGCGGCTGGCCGGGCCCGGCGGCACCATCCTGTTCGACGTACCCGGCGCCCCGCGCCCGCCCGCGGACACCCCGGCCCCGCCCCGGCTGCTGGGCATGTGGGACAGCATCCTGCTCGCCTACGCGGACCGCAGCCGGATCATCCCGCCCGCATACCGGCGGCTGGTGATCCGCGTCAACGGCGACGTGCTGCCCACGCTGCTGGTCGACGGCCGGGTGGCCGGTGTGTGGCGCGCCGTCGACGGCGGCATCGAGGCCACGGCCTTCGCGGACCTGCCGTCCGCCGCCTGGGACGGTCTCGCCGATGAGGCCCGCTCGCTCGGCGCGCTGCTGGCCGCCCGCGACCCGCGCGCCTACGGCCGTTACGACCACTGGTGGGCCAAGCTCCCCGACGGCGCGGCGCGGCGCCTGCTGCCGGGCTGACCGCCCGCCCCCGACCGCCGGTCCGTACCCTGGAGCGGGGCCGCCGCCCGACGAGGCGGCGGGACAGGGGAGGGGCGGTACACGATGGAGGACTCCTGGGCGCGGGCCCGGCGTGCACTGGCCGAGGCGGGCATCGCACCGGACCGGCTCACCGCGGTGCGTCCGCTCGGCGGCGGCACCTACAACACCGTGGAGGAACTTCGGCTCGCCGGCGGCGAACGCCATGTGCTGAAGGTCGCGCCGACCGCCCCGGGGCTGCGCTACGAGGTCCGGCTCCTCGACGCCGAGGCCGCGTTCTGCCGCGCCGCGGAGGCCGCCGGGGTGCCGGCGCCGCGCGCCGTGGCCCTCGGCGCCGGTGCCGAGGGGGCGTGGCTGCTGCTGACCGCCTGCCCCGGCGAGCCCTGGGACGGCTCCCTGAGCGAGCGTGAACGGACCTCGCTGCGCACCGAGTTGGGCCGCCATGTGGCCCGGCTGCACCGGGTGACCGGGCCCGGTGGGTATGGCTACCCGTCCGGCGCACTCGGCCCGCTCGCCGCCGACTGGCGGACCGCGTTCACCACGATGTTCGACGCCGTCCTCGACGACGCCCGCCGCTACCGGGCCCGGCTGCCCCGGCCCGTCGAGGAGGTGGCGGATACGGCGCGGGCCGCCTACGACGCGCTGGACGAGGTCACCGCGGCCCGCCCGGTCCACTTCGACCTGTGGCAGGGCAACGTCCTGGTGGACCGCTCGGCGGGGTCGGCCCGGATCGGCGGACTCATCGACGGCGAGCGGATGTTCTGGGGCGATCCGCTGGCCGATTTCGTCTCCCTGGCCCTGCTCGGGGACATCAGGAAGGAGGAGGCGTTCCTCGCGGGCTACCGGGAGGCCGGGGGCCATGCCGCGTTCGACACCGCGGCCTGTCTGCGGCTCGCCCTCTACCGCAGCTACCTCTACCTGATCATGCTGACCGAGACCGTGCCGCGGGCGGCGGGCCCGGAACACGACCGCTGGGTGCGCGAGACGGTCGGCCCGGAACTCGTCGCCGCGCTGGACGAGATCGCCGAGCTGGCTCCCGGCTCTTAGCTCACAACGTGAACTAAGGATTGAAGGAATCTCGCGCCGGGCCCGTGCGCAGAGGTATGTTGCAGGTCGGGCAGGGTGCCGAGGGAGCAGCAGGAGCCGAAGGAGCCGTATGGCGGGTCGGAACGGGCGCACGGTACGCGACCTCAGACGGGGCAACCGCGCCGCCGTGCTGCAACGGCTGTACTTCGACGGACCCCTCAGTCGGTTCGAGCTGGGCCCGGCGACCGGCCTCAGCTCCGGCTCGGTCAGCAACGTCGTCGCGGACCTGATCGCCGACGGCCTGGTCGAGGAGGCCGGCAGCGTCGACTCCGACGGCGGCCGGCCGCGCACCCTGCTGCGCGTCGCCCCGCACAGCGGACACATGATCGGCGTCGACGTCGGCGAGACCCGGGTCCGGGTCGAGCTGTTCGACCTGGCCCTCACCGAACTGGCCCGGGTGGAACGCCCGCTGGCCCAGCAGCGGTACGACGTCGACGTCATCGTCGGCCACATCCAGGGCGGCGTCGCCGAGGTGCTCGCCGCCGCCGCAACGGAACCCGACCGGCTGCTCGGCGTCGGCGTCGGTGTCCCCGGCATCGTCGAGCGCACCGCCGACCGGGGCGCCGTCGTGCACGGCCAGACGATCGGCTGGGACGCCGTACCGCTGGAGGCACTGCTCCGCTCCGGCTCCCAACTCCCCGACACCGTGCCGTACTTCATCGACAACGGCGCCAAGACCCTGGGCCAGGCCGAGATGTGGTTCGGCGCCGGTCGCGGCGCCCGCAACGCGGTCGTGGTCCTCTTCGGCTCCGGCGTCGGCGCCTGCCTCGTCACCCCGGAGGTGGAGCACGGCAGGGCCGTCGAGTGGGGGCATCTGACGGTGCGGGTCCGCGGCCGGCGCTGCCGCTGCGGGGCGCTCGGCTGCCTGGAGGCGTACGCGGGCGCGGAATCCCTGCTCTCCCGCTGGCGCGAGGAGGGCGGGCGCCCGCCCGCGGAGACCGACGAGGAGACCGCGCTCACCGCGATGCTGGCCGCCGCCTACCCGCCCGAGGGTGGCACCGCCGACCCGGTGGCGCTCGCCGTTCTGGAGGAGACCGCGGAGTACCTGGGCGCCGGCCTGTCCGACCTGATCAACCTCTTCCAGCCCGAACGGATCCTGATCGGCGGCTGGGCCGGGCTCCAACTCGGCTCCCGCTTCCTGCCCGCCGTACGCCGGCACGCGACCACGTACGCGCTGCGCCATCCGGCCGAGAAGGTGACGATCGACCTGGGCCGGCTCGGCCCCGACGCGGTCACCGTGGGCGCCGCGATCCTGCCCCTGGCGGACTTCTTCGGCCGTGGCGGACACCGCGCGCGGCCCGCGGCCGAGGACCGCCTGCCGCCCTGGCGCGCAGCACTGGAGGAGCGCGCGCCCCGCTGACGGGAGTCCTCGCCCTGCTCGTCGTTCCTGGGGCGTGGGCGTCGCGATTCTGCCTGTGGCGGACTTTTTCGGCCGTGGCGGGCATCGTGTGCGGCCCGTGGTCGCGGACCGCCTGCCGCCCTGGCGCGCCTCGCTGACCATGCGCCCTGGCTCGGTACCGCCGACGGGAGTCCTCGCCCTGCTCGCCGGCATCCGCGTGCTGCGCGTTTCGGGGGCGTGCCGCGTGGTACCCGCTCCTGGCTCGATCGCACGCGAGGGGAGCGCATGATGGCCGGACAGCGCCGTGGCGAGCCCGCCGAGGGCGGTGCGCCCGTCCCCCGTGACCTGCCGGACCAGCAGGCCGGCGCCGGGAACGACCGGTGGGAGGCCGCACCGCGGAACCCGGCCGACACCGACGACGATGTCGACGATGTGCCCGACACCGACGAGGCCGGCACGGGACGCGGCGACACGCCGTTCTCGGGGACGGTGCACCCCGAGCACCCGGTACCGGAGGAGCCCTCCGACTGACCGGCGGCGGTCCGGGCACGGGCCCGCGTCCGGTGCGCCGGAGACCGCGCGGTCCGCCAGGAGGGCCTAGGCGAAGACGTTCACGCCCGTCAGCTCGGCGGACAGGGCCCACAGTCGGGCCGCCTGCTCCGGTCGCGGCCAGCGCCTCGCGGGCGACGGCGGGGCGCCGGGCGGGCCCCGGCGCCGGTCAGCGCGCGGGTGGTCTCCAGACCGAGGCCGGAGTAGCCGCCGGTGACGACGGCGAGCCGCCCGGTGAGGTCGATGCCCGCCAGGATCTCGTCCGCCGTGCTGGCGGCGCCGAAGCCCGAACCGATCTTGTGCTGTGCGGTAGCACTCATGTCCGGAACGCTACGAATTCGAGCGCTCTCGAAGTCAACGCAGATGCGCGCGGCCCGGACAGGGGGAAGCCCCGACCGCGACGGGGGAATCACGGCCGGGGCGGCCAAGGGGTGGGCACGCACGGCGGTCGCCTCTCGGCGAAAGGCTCCACAGGGCTTCAGCCGAACGATCGTCCCTGTGGGCGGAAGATGAGGCCCGGGGACACTGTCCCGTGCGCACCCACGGTCTGTTCAACGGGCAACGACCCCCTGATGTTCCGGGCGCAGGCCGCCCGCCATCGTGATGCGCGTCACTCCGGCGAAGTACGTTCCGCCGCGCGCCGCGGGATCCGGCCCTCCCGGGTCCAGGCCAGCAGCTGCGCGGCGGACCACGTGGTCACCACCCGCTCGGCGGGCACCCCGCACTCCTCGGCCCGCGCGCAGCCGAGGACCTGCCAGTCGAGCTGGCCGGGGGCGTGCGCGTCGGTGTCGATCGAGAACAGCACGCCCGCCTCCACGGCCGCGCGCAGCAGCCGGCGGGGCGGGTCCAGCCGCTCCGGGCGGCTGTTGATCTCCACGGCGGTGCCCGACTCGGCGCACGCGGCGAACACCGCGTCCGCGTCGAACCGGGACTCCGGCCGGCCCTGTTCGCCCCGCAGCCGCCCGGTGCAGTGGCCGAGCACATCGGCGTGCGGACTGCGCACGGCGGCGACCATCCGGCGGGTCATGGCGCGGGCGTCCATCCGCAGCTTGGAGTGCACGGACACCACCACCACGTCCAGCAGCTCAAGCAGCTCCGGCTCCTGGTCAAGCGAACCGTCCTCCAGGATGTCGCACTCGATGCCGGTGAGCAGCCGGAACGGGGCCCAGTCCGCGTTCAGCGCGGCCACCGCGGCCAACTGCTCCCGCAGCCGCTGCGGCGACAGCCCGCGGGCCACGGTCAGCCGGGGCGAATGGTCGGTCAGCACCGCCCACTCGTGCCCGAGCCGGGCCGCCGTGCGCCCCATCTCCTCGATCGTGCTGCCGCCGTCCGACCAGTCGGAGTGCAGATGACAGTCCCCGCGCTGCGCCTGTCGCAGCCGCCGGCCGCCCTCGGTGAGGGGAGCGCCGGCCTCGTCCTCCAGGGCGCGCAGATAGCCGGGCACCTCACCGGCCAGTGCCTCCCGCACCACCTGGGCGGTCTTCGGGCCGACGCCCTTCAGCGACTCCAGGCTCCCGGCGGCGGCACGCTCGGCGACCTCGGCCGAGGGCAGGGCGGCCAGCACCCGCGCGGCGGTGCGGAAGGCGCGCACGCGGTACGTCGGCGCCAGGGACCGCTCCAGCAGGAAGGCGATCCGGTCCAGCGACTCCAGGGGATCCATCGCCACCTCCACGTCAAGGGTTGCCCAGGCGTGGCGGCGCCGCACGACGGCCCACGGGCGTCGTGCGGCGCACGGCGATCAAACGGATGTATCGCCCATATCGGTTATCTGCGAATTAGGCTCGATGACATGACCGAGATAGCGAGCCCGCACATCTCCAGACCGCGGATCCTGGTCCACGGGGTGATGCGGGGCAGGCCGGGCAACCCGCCGTTCCGCATCATGGAGGTCGACGGCCGGGTGGTCGGTGCGGCACGGACCGTGACCGACGTCCTGGAGGTCGCCGCCGCGTACGGCATCACCGTCCACGACCTGGACGACCCGGATGTGGTCCGCTGGGTCGGCGGCGACAAGTTCACCTGGACGCCGCACTGAGGCCCCGCCCGCTCAGCCGACCGTCCATTTCTGGTTGGCGCCGCCCGAGCAGGTCCAGATCTGCAGCCGGGTGCCGTTGGCCGAGTCGTTGCCCGTGACGTCCAGGCACTTGTCCGCCTGCGGGTTCACGATGTCGTGCGCGGCGGACACCGCCCATTTCTGGTTGGGGCCGCCCGTACAGTCCCACAGCTGAACCGTCGAACCGTCCGCCGTGCCGTTGCCGGTGACGTCGAGGCACTTGCCGAGCGCCCGGATCGTGCCGTCCGAGCCCACCGTCCACTGCTGGGCGGCGGTGCCGTTGCAGTCGTAGAGCTGTACGGCGGTGCCGTTGGCGGCGTTCGCGCCTGCCACGTCCACGCACTTGCCCGCCAGGCCCTTGATCGCGGCGCCTGCTGCGGTGTCGCCGGTCGTCACCGACACCGAGTCCACCACCAGTTGCTGCGGGAACACGGTGGAGCCGTCCGGGTCGCCGGGCCAGTAGCCGCCCACCGCCAGGTTCAGGATCAGGAAGAACGGCTTGTTGAACACCCATGTCCTGCCGCCCAGGTCGGCAGGCGTCCGCCGCTGGTAGACATTGCCGTCCACGGACCAGGTGATCGAGTCGGGCGCCCAGTCGACGGCGAAGGTGTGGAAGCCGTCCGCGAACGCCTGCCCGTTCGGCAGGGTGTAGCCCGCGCCGATGCCGCCCGAGCCGGAGTAGCCGGGGCCGTGGATGGTGCCGTGCACGGTCGAGGGCTCGAAGCCGACGTTCTCCATGATGTCGATCTCACCGGAGTCCGGCCAGTTGACCGGTGTCCCGAGCATCCAGAACGCGGGCCACATGCCCTGCCCCCGCGGGATCTTCATCCGGGCCTCGACGTGTCCGTACTGCGCGGTGAACTTCCCGGAGGTGTTCAGCCGGGCCGAGGTGTACTGGCATGTCCCGTACCAGCACTGGTAGTTGGAGGGGTTCTCGCGCCGGGCGGTGATCACCAGATGGCCCTGGCCGTCCAGGGCCGCATTCTTGTTGCCCGAGGTGTAGTACTGCCGCTCGTGGTTGTTGACGTTGTCGCCGGTCTCTGTCTGCCACTTCGAGGAGTCGACGGCCGCGCCCGCGGGGCCGTCGAAGGTGTCGGAGAACGTCACGGCGGTGACGCCGGCGTCGGAGGTGTCCGCCTGGGCGGGACCGATCGCGGCGGTGGCGACGAGCGCGGCGGACAGCGCGGCGAACAGACAGCTGCGGAGCAGGCGTGGGGAGGCCATGGCTCGCCCTTCCATGCGGCGGCCCGGAACGCGCACGTGCCGGGCCGGGGTGGGGGGTGAAGGTGACGCCTCTTGATTTAAGAAGTGAGGTAAGGGAGCGTCAATACTTTGGTACGGACCAGTGTCGGCCGATCGCGTGCCCATGCGGCGGCCTCGTGCCGCCGTCCCGGCGGTGGCACCTCATGTCTTCCCCTCGCGCGCGTGCACCGCCCGCCCGAGCCGTCGGCCGAGGAAGAGATGGCCCACCAGCGCGCCCGCGGTGTTGAGGAGCACGTCGTCGACGTCGAAGGCGCGACCCGTGATCAGCGCGCCCTGCGCCAGCTCCACCAGCAGCATCACGATCGCCGTGAGCAGCAGCACGGGTGCCGCGGATCGTGTCGGGCAGGTACTTGGCGTCCTTCTCCAGGTCCACGACGACCTGGAAGGTGCCGGATGCGGCGTCGTAACGGCTCATGTCCCGGATCGATTCGAGGAGCGCCGGTCCCGAGCGGTCGTGCGTCTCGGTGCCGAACAGGTCCTTGATGCCCGGCAGCACGGCCAGCCGGATCCCGGCGAACAGCACCGCGAGTACCGCTACGACGGCGGTCAGGGCCTTCGCCCAGCCCGGCATGCGTCCGGGCAGCCGTCTGATGGCAGTCGTCATGTCGGCGGTCCCCCTTCCTGCTGTCCGGATGCCCGCCGAACGCCCTTACCAGACCGCCCGGTCGGCGGGGCGGTGGATTCACCGGGGGCACGCGGGGGCGCACCCCCCCGCGCGCTCACCACGAGCCGGAGGCGGTCTCGGGCTGGTCCAGGGCCGCGTCCAGCGTCGGCCGCGGGGGCAGCAGCCGGGCCAGGCCGGTGACCCGCAGCACGCGCAGGGTCAGCGGGTGGGTGCACACGAGGTGCAGCCGCCCGCCGCGCTCCAGTACCCGGCCGCGGGCCCGATAGAGCAGGCGCAGCCCCGAGCAGTCGAAGAACTCGATGTGCCGCAGGTCGATCACGATGCGGGCGCCGGGCCGGTCCGTCACCCGGTCCAGGTACGGACCGATCTCCGTGGCCGCCGCGATGTCGATCTCGCCGTGGAACTCCAGCACCGTGGCCCCGCGGTCCTGACGGACGCGCAGGTGCCGGGTGAGCGGTGCGGGTTCCTGCCGCGGTTCCGGGCGCACGACGTCACCTCCCACCCGTGCCGGGAAATCCGTTCCCTGCCCTGCAAGTTACCCTCGATAGAGGGAATTTGAGCATGTTCGATTGACACATGTCTTCCAGTTTGGCTGCATGCTGTGCGGTTCAGGCCGTCACGAGGACCAGCTTCCCGGTCGTCCGACCGGTCTCTCCCCGCTCGTGCGCCCGCGCGGCCTCCGCCAACGGGAACGTCTGCGCGATCGTCGCCCGCAGCGCGCCCTCGGTCACCAGTGCCGCGATCGCCCGCATGCCGGCGCGGTCGGCGTCCACCAGCATGCGGACGGCCCGCACACCCAGCCGGGCGGCCTCGTCGTACAGCTCCCGTGAGCCGACCGGCAGGATCGACACCAGGATCCCACCGGGACGCAGCACCCGCAGCGACCGGACGGCGTTGTCGCCCCCGAGGGTGTCCAGCACGACGTCGACGTCCCGCACGGCCTCCGTGACGTCCGTGCCGCGGTAGTCGATCGCCTCGTCCACGCCGATGCTCCGCAGGAAGTCGTGCTTGCCCGCGCTCGCCGTGCCGATCACATACGCGCCCCGCGCCTTGGCGATCTGCACCGCCACATGGCCGACCCCGCCGGCCGCCGCGTGCACCAGCACCCGTTGGCCCGCGGTCAACTCGGCCGTCTCGGCCAGCGCCTGCCACGCGGTCAGCGACACCAGCGGCAGCGCACCCGCCTGCACATGGTCGATACCGGCCGGCTTGCGGGTGAGCGCACGGGCCGGGGCGACGACGTACTCGGCGTGCGAACCGTGCCCGAACGGGTAGGGCAGCATGCCGAAGATCTCGTCCCCGGGCGCGAACGCGGCCACGCCGATCCCCGTCTCCTCGACCGTGCCCGAGACGTCCCAGCCCAGGACGAAGGGCGGCCGGCCCAGGAAGCCGCCGGTGGCCCGGTGCTTCCAGTCGGTGGGGTTGACCCCGGCGGCACGGACCCGGACCAGTACCTCGTTCGGGCGCGGCGCGGGCTGCTCAAGCCGTACCTCCTTGAGTACGTCGGGGCCGCCGAGGACGTCCTGGCTGATTGCGCGCATCGTGTTCACAGCACTCATGGTCCCCCCGACCGTCCCGGCCCGCAGTCCGGACTCCGCCATGCGTCCGGCACGCGGCCCGGACTCCGCCACTCATCCGGCCCACAGCCCGGAACCCGCGGTCGCCGCCCATCGGGACCACCCGGCCGGCGGTCCGCGTCCGAGGCAGTGGCCGGCCGGCGCCGGGTCCTGCGGCCAAGTCGCCTGGGTCGGGGGGAGGTTTGGTGACGGGGCGGGCGTGTCGGAGAGTGGCGGAATCCTCACGTCCGCCTCCGGCGATGTTGATCTTTTCGCTTTCGAACCAGATAAGCTCCAGAAAGTCACCGCGAGTTGACGTGACCGTTCCATCGAGCGGTCGGCTCGCCGTGCCCACTCATGAGTGCGGCCCTCGCGCACCCCCTTGTTGTGATCGCTTTCGAAGGATGCAGATGGAACTCGCCACTTCGCCACCGGCGGCGCGGGCCCCTGTCGCCTGGTACAGCTGGTGGCTGATGCCACTGGCCTTGGGAGGCGGGACGGTTGCCGCCACCTTCATGAGCTCGGAGCGAATAACCGCCGCCGTCGCAGGTGCGGCCGCGACCGCCGCCGGCTCCGTGTGCGTACGGCTGCTGATCCGCTCGCAGCGGCAGTTGCGCGGCCTGGCGGACAGCTCCCGCACCACGCAGGCCGAGCACGCGCAGCAGTGGCAGCAGCATGTCGCTGGACTGGAGCGGAAGTTCGCCGCCGAGCGCGCCTCGCTGGAGACACGGCTGACCGAGCAGAGCGCCGCCTTCGAGGCCCAGGCCGGTGAGCAGACCGCGGCCCACGAGGCCCAACTCGCCGACACCGCACGGGCCTACGAGGAACGGCTCACCGACCAGGCCACCTCCTACGAGGCCCAGCTCGCCGACCGGGCCGAGATCTGGGAGGAACAACTCGCCCACCAGCGAGCCGCCATCGCCCGGCTCGCCGACGAGCAGCTGCCCGAGGCGCTGAAGCGGCTGCGGGCCGGCGACGCCATCGACGACGTGCTGCCGGCCACCTGGAAGGCCGATGTCGCGCCGGAACTCCGGGCCGACCTGCGCCGGATCCTGCGGACCTCGCTGATCGGCATCGAGGAGGAGTTCAACCGCTCCACCTCCGCCGAGCAGGCCGTGATCAGCATCGGCAACCGCATCCACGTACTGACCAGCAAGCTCCGCGGCCGGCTGCACGAGATGCAGGGCGAGCACGGCCGGCTGCCCGCTGTGGCCCGCGGCCTGATGGAGCTGGACCAGGAGCTGGGCCCCGCCGACTCGCTCGCCGCGAGCATCGGCGTGCTCGGCGGCTCGGACCGGCCGGGCCGGCAGTGGCAGGAGCCGCAGCGCCTGCTGAGCGTGGTGCGCGGCGGCATCGGCCGGATCAAGGACTTCCACCGCGTCGAGGTGCGCCATCTGCCCGAACTCGGCGTCGACGGCGGTCTTGTGGACCATCTCACGCTGATCTTCGCGCATCTGCTGGACAACGCGGCCCGGTACTCGCCGCCCACCGAGCCGGTGGTGGTCTCCGGCAAGGAGGTCCCGAACGGCGTCGGCATCGAGATCCAGGACTCCGGCAAGGGACTGAGCGAGGAGAAGAAGCGCGAGGCGGAGCACTCCCTCGCGGGCACCGCGGCCGGACCCGGCATCGGCGGCATCTCCGAGGACGCCACCATCGGTCTGCGTGTCGTCGGCATCCTCGCCCGCCGCTACGGCATCCGCGTCACCTTTGCGGACTCGCCCTGGCTCGGCACCTCGGTCGTCGTCGTGGTCCCGCACAAGTACTTCAGCCCGCTGCCCGCGACCCCGGCCACCGCTCCGCCCGCCGCACCGCCCGCCTCCGCCGCGGCCCCGGCGCCCGTCGCGTCCCACGGCCCGGCCGCCGCACCGCCCGCGGCCGAGCCCGCCGACACCCTGGACACCACGCCCGGCGGACTGCCCCGGCGCCGAAGCAGACGGCATGAGACGGAGCCGCCGCAGGAGGCCGGACGCGGCGACGCCACCGCCGTCTCCGCCGTACCGCCGGACGCGTCCTTCGCCGGCCTGGCGGCGTTCGCCACCGCGGGCCGCGACTCGGCCGCCCGGACGGCGTCGCGTCGCTCCGGACCCGTCGAGGACGAGCACGCCGGCACCGCGCCCGCCGCCGACGCGCACGCCTTCGCGGAGTCCGGTGAGGCCGCCCCCGGCCCCGCGCCCGAAGCCGCCGCGGCACCCGCGCCGTCCGCCGCCCGTGAGTCCACCGAGCACCGCACTGAAGAGAGCGACTAGTCCACATGACGCAACAGGGAACCGACGTGAGCTGGGCGCTCCGCGATCTGGTGGAGAGCATCCCGGAGATCCGCTTCGCCCTTGTGGCCTCCAGCGACGGCAAGGCCATCACTTCCTTCGGCGCCGAAGACCCCGACGACGTGGACCGCTTCGCGGCGGTGGTGGCGGGCCTGCAGGCCCTCGCCCAGCCGGTCGCCGAGCAGTTCCCCAAGTACGCGGGCCAGCTGCGGCTCGCGATGATCGAGGTCGACGGCGGGCATCTGTTCGTGGTCCGCGCGGGGGTCGAGACCTACCTGGGCGTGCTGGCCCGCGAGGGACTCGACCAGGGCCTGCTCGGCCACCAGATGAGAGACCTGGCCCGCCGCATGGGCGAGCTGCTCGGCACCACTCCGCGCCTGGAGGAGCACTCTGGATGAGTGCTCCCCGCCGGCCCACGGACCCTCCCCCAAGCTCTCGGCCGCGCTCGGGCCGGGGGGACCCCCAAGGCCTTGAGCGCTACTACGTCCTGACCAAGGGGCGCAGCAGGCCGGGCGGGTCGGCGTCGAGCCTCGACGTGGCGACCCTCATCGTCTCCCGCACCGCTCCCGCCCCGGGCATACAGCACGAGCACGAGGAGATCGTCCGGCGCTGCCGCGATCCGCTGTCGGTGGCCGAACTCGGCGCCCATCTCGGATTGCCCTTCAACATTCTCGCGGTGCTGCTGGCGGATCTGCTGGACGCAGGCCGCGTCGAAGCCCGTGACCCCATCCCGGCGCACGACGCCGGGCGCGGGCCCGACCTCGCGCTCCTTCAGGAGGTACTCAGTGGACTTGAAAGGCTTTGACCAATCCGGCCGACCCGCCGCCGGAGGCACCCGCTCGGTCAAGGTGATGATCGCCGGCGGGTTCGGCACCGGCAAGACCACCATGGTCCGCTCCGTCAGCGACATCAAGCCGCTCACCACCGAGGAGACCCTCACCCAGGCCAGCGTCGGCGACGACCACCTCATCGGCATCGCCGACAAGGCCGAGACCACCGTCAGCCTGGACTTCGGCAAGATCAGCCTCAACGACAGTCTGATGCTGTACCTGTTCGGCACCCCGGGCCAGGAGCGGTTCTGGTTCCTGTGGAACGGGCTGTTCAAGGGCGCGCTGGGGGCGATCGTCCTGGTGGACACCCGCCGGCTGGCCTCCAGCTTCCGGGCGATCGAGGAGATGGAACGGCAGAACGTGCCGTTCGTCATCGCCCTCAACGTCTTCCCCGACTCCAAGGGCCACCCGATCGAGGAGATCCGGGACGCCCTGGACATCTCTTCGCACACCCCGGTCGTGGTCTGCGACGCCCGCGACCGCGCCTCCAGCCGTGACGTGCTCCTCGCGCTCATCCGTCATCTGCAGGAACGCTCGGCCGTCGCAGTGGAGTCCCGATGAACGACCAGTCCCACGGCCCCGGCGCCGCGGGCGGCTGCCCGGTCGCCCACGGCGCGGGCGTCACCCGGCTGTACGGCCCGGAGTCGGAGCGGGATCCGCACGGCATCTACGCGCAACTGCGTGAGCAGCACGGCACGGTCGCCCCGATCCTGCTGGAGGGCGACATCCCCGCCTGGCTGGTGCTCGGCTACCGGGAGAACCGGCGGGTGCTCGACAACCCGCTCCAGTTCAGCCGGGATTCACGGATCTGGCGGGACTGGCAGGAGGGCCGGGTCGCCGAGACCTCGCCGCTGATCCAGATGCTGGGCTGGCGACCCGACTGCGTCTCCCAGGACGGCGAGCCGCACCGCAGGCTGCGCGGCGCGGTCACCGACAACCTCCTCGGCGTCTCCGGCCGCGGCATCCGGCGGCACGTCACGCACTTCGCGCACAAGCAGATCGACGCGTTCGCGGACGCGGGCCGCGCCGACCTGGTGACGGACTTCGCCGACTATCTGCCGATGCTGGTCCTCACCCGGGTCCTCGGGCTGGCCGAGCGTGAGGGGCGCAGTCTCGCCGAGTCCAGCAACCAGATCCTCAAGGGCGGCGCGGACGCCCTCGCGCACAACGAGAAGATCATGGGCGTCCTCGCCGAGCTGGCGGCCCGCAAACGCGCCGAACCGGGTGCCGACTTCGCCTCCGGGCTCATCGACCACTCCGCCGACCTGGACGAGGACGAACTCGTCAACCATCTGCGCCTGGTGCTGATCACCGGCCACACCATGACCAGCAATCTGCTGGCGCGGGCCCTGCAACTCGTCCTCACCTACCCCGAGCGGCGCTCCGAACTGGTCAGCGGGCAGCTGAACATGTCCTCCGTGGTCGAGGAGGTCATGTGGAACACCCCGCCGCTGGCCGTGCTGCCGGGCCGGTTCGCCACCTCCGACCTGGAGCTCGGCGGCTGCCCGGTCAAGGAGGGCGACCTGCTGGTGCTCGGCCTCGCGGCGGGCAACGCGGATCCGCAGATCCGCCCGGACCCGGCCGTCTCGGTCGTCGGCAACCAGTCGCATCTGGCGTTCAGCGCCGGGCCGCACGAGTGCCCGGGGCAGAATCTCGGCCAGGGCATCATCGAGACGGCCGTCGACGTGCTGCTGCACCGGCTGCCGGGGCTGCGGCTGGCCGTGCCGCCGGAGGAACTCACCTCGACGGCCTCCACCTGGGAGTCCCGGCTGGACAGCCTGCCGGTGGAGTTCGCCGTCTGAAACGCGCGGGGCCGCCGTCCCCTCGGACGGCGGCCCCGCGGCGTTCCCTCATACGGCGAGCAGGTCGTCCACCGAGCCGCGCCCGGCCAGTTCGGCGTTCACCGCAGGACCCTCCTTGGCCGCCGCATAGCGGCCGGTGGTCAGCGCCCACTCGTAGTTGCCGTTGATCCAGTGCTGGATGGCCTCCACGCCCATCCGCACCCGCTGCCGCCCCGCCTCGTCCAGGCCGAGGTCGTCGCACATCCGCGGCACGCGCGCCTCCAGGGCGACGTACTCCTGGAGGCATTCGGTCGTCATCCGGTACGCCTCGTCGGCCGCTTCCTGCCACGAGCCGCCCCGCTCCCGTTGCAGGACGCATATCAGGTTGTGGCCGTCGCCCCGGCGCCGCTCGCGCTCGAAGGAGTGGATGTCGTTCATGAACCCGATGGTGTCGGCGGCCAGATCGCGCATCCGCTCCATCACCGGATGGGCCTGCACCTCGGCCGGCACCTCGAAGCGGCGGCTGCGCTCGCCCGCGTCGATGCTGTGGTGGATGCCCACCGTGCGGCGGCGGAAGGCCGCGTACTCGTCGAGTGTGAGCGTTCCGGCCAGCCCGCGGGCCGCCAGGTCGACCTCCTCGCAGTGCGCCACCAGGAACCGTCCCCAGGAGGCGGCGAACCGGGACCGCCACGTCAGGGACATGCCATCCGAGAGATGCTGCCAGACCTCCGCCCAGGCCACGGTGATCGGGCAGACCACCCGGGGCCGTGTGCCGGCCGGGCGCAGCGGCGTGACGATCAGCTCGCGCGCCACCTCCGCGATCCGGTCGGCACGGTCCGGCCGGCCGGTGTCGAACTGGTCGTCGAAGAGGAAGGCCAGTGAGAACCAGTTCATCAGGACGACCATGTCGTCGGCCGAGGCGTGCGGATAGGTGCGCGCGGCTGCCTGCGGCAGGTCCCAGGACCGGTACTCCGCGAACCCGGCCTGGCTGCGGACCAGGCCCATGTCCCAGATCCAGCGCAGATGGCGTGATCGCGCGTACTCCAGATGCGGGCTGACGGGGGTCTCGAAGGGCAGGTCGAAGGTGACGTCCTGCGGCATGCGGTTCCTTTCGGGAGACGGAACGCAGAGTCCCCCCGCCCCTGCGAGCGGGCGGCCGGTTCGGCCTCCCGCGCCCTCGAACTCAGCTTTCTGGCCGGTAAGTTGAGACCGGAAGCAGTATGAGGTTGCCCAGAGCCTAAATGATCTATCCCGCAAGATCGCCGTGATGTGGGTTACTGCTCACGTTCCCCGCCGCGCGTACACTCTTGCGCCTCCTCGAAGCCACCGCGCTCGCGCTCGCCGGGCAGCGACACCGGCCCGGTGCCCGGGGCCGCGCACCACCGGCCCCCGCCGAAGGCGTCACCCGTCGGGGTGTACGTCCTGAAGATGCGCCGGACGCGGCCGGACAGGCGCAGCGAGTGCGACCGTGCCGCGCCGGGCACCGCCGGTCGCTGCACAGGATGTCGCCGGGCCCATCGAAGGCTCCCTCGCCCGGGTCGCCGCCGCGGTAGGGCCCGGGGCGTGGCCGGGCGGCCGGGGTGGGGGAGGCGCGGCGAAGCCCCGCCGCGACGGGGGAGCGCGGCGGGGCCTGACGCACACGTGCCCGGACCGGGGGCCGTTCATGCCTTGCGGCGGCAGATTTTCCGGATGGCTCCGGCGCCCGGCCGGATTCAGCTTCCGGCGACCGGTTCGAGGACGAAGACCGGGATCTCGCGGGACGTCTTCTCCTGGTACTCGGCGTACGGCGGATACGCGGCCACCGCCCGCTCCCACCACTCGGCCTTCTCCGCGCCGGTGACCTCACGGGCCGTCATGTCCTGCTTGTGCGGCCCGTCCTGCAGTTCCACCCGCGGATCGGTGGTGATGTTGAAGTACCAGACCGGGTGCTTGGGCGCACCGCCCTGCGAGGCCACCACGGCGTACCGTCCCGCGTGCTCGACCCGCATCAGCGGCGTCTTGCGGATCTTGCCGCTGCGGGCGCCCCGGGTGGTCAGCACGATGACGGGCAGCCCCGTGTCCAGCAGCGTCGTCCCCTCGGTGCCACCGGAACTCTCGTACAACTCGACCTGCTCCCGGACCCACGCGGTCGGACTGGGCTCGTACTCGCCCTCAAGAGGCATGTTGTTCGTTCTCCTCGTCGCGACAAAGGCTCACTGACACCGCGGTTCAACACCGGTGACCGAGGATTTCATCCGGATCGCGCCGCGGACGATGGACTATCGTGGAATGGCCGGTTCCAGATGGCCGGCACCCCCGTGAGGGCCATCGAACACGAAGCGGAAGAGTCGCTTCCCGGCCAGATTCCGCAGGTAGCCGATCTGGCCGAACTTTGGGTCACCCGTTAGGTGCCTCGGGCATCTAATGAAGATCGGTACGAAGCACTCTTCGTCTGTGAGGTCTTCCATGACGGAATTGTCGGAGCCCGTCGCCTTTCCACAGGACCGGACCTGTCCCTATCAGCCGCCCGTCGGCTACGACCCGCTGCGCGCCTCCCGGCCGCTGGCCCGCGTCACCCTCTACGACGGGCGCCCCGCCTGGCTGGTCACCGGGCACGCGCTCGCCCGCGACCTGCTGGTCGACCCGCGTCTGTCCAGCAACCGCACCCGTGCCGGCTTCCCCATCACGGCACCCCGGTTCGCCGGGATCCGCGACGTCACGACGGCCCTCGTCGGCGTCGACGACCCCGAGCACCGGGACCAGCGCCGGATGATGATCCCCAGCTTCACGCTCAAGCGGGCCACCGCGCTCAGGCCGAGCATCCAGCGCATCGTCGACGATCTGCTGGACCGGATGATCGCCGAGGGCCCGCCCGCCGAACTGGTCGGCGCGTTCGCGCTGCCCGTACCCTCCATGGTGATCTGCGCGCTGCTCGGCGTCCCCTACGCCGACCACGAGTTCTTCGAGGAGCAGTCCCGGCGGCTGCTGCGCGGCCCCACGGCCGAGGCGGCACAGGACGCCCGGGACCGGCTGGAGGAATACCTCGGCGACCTGATCGACCGCAAGCGCGAGAAGCCCGGCGAGGGCCTGCTGGACGAACTGGTCGAGCAGCAGGCGCGCGAGGGCACCCCGGGCCGCAAGGAACTGGTCGCCCTCGCGATCATCCTGCTGATCGCCGGCCACGAGACCACCGCCAACATGATCTCGCTCGGCACCTACACGCTGCTCCAGCATCCCGAGCGGCTCGCCGAACTGCGCGCCGACCCCTCCCTGCTGCCCGCCGCGGTCGAGGAACTGCTGCGGATGCTGTCCATCGCGGACGGGCTGCTGCGGCTCGCCACCGAGGACATCGAGGTGGCCGGCACCACCATCCGGGCCGGCGACGGCGTGGTCTTCTCCACCTCGGTGATCAACCGCGACGCGGACGCCTACCCCGGACCGGACACGCTCGACTGGCACCGCTCGGCCCGCCACCATGTCGCCTTCGGCTTCGGCATCCACCAGTGCCTCGGCCAGAACCTCGCCCGCACCGAGCTGGAGATCGCCCTGGCCGCCCTGTTCGAACGGCTGCCCACGCTCCGTCTCGCCGCGCCGGCGGACGAGATCCCGTTCAAGCCCGGCGACACGATCCAGGGGATGCTGGAACTCCCCGTGACTTGGTAAGAGGCTCATGCCATGCACATCGAGATCGACAGGGATGTCTGTATCGGCGCGGGTCAGTGCGCGCTGACCGCCCCTAACGTCTTCACCCAGGACGACGACGGCTACAGCACGCTGCTGACCGGGCGGCAGGACGGCGGCGGCGACCCCCTGGTCCGCGACGCCGCCCGCGCCTGCCCGGTCGGCGCCATCACGGTCACGGATCAGCAGGACTGACCCCGGACCGGCCGGCCCCGCGGCGGCGTAGGGTGCCCGGATGACCGAACCGGACGAGAAGCCCTTCCTCCAGCTCGTCGTGTGCGCGGCCGGGATCGCCGCGGGCGTCGGCAAACTGATCACCGCCGCCCAGGAGCGGAACTGGATGGTCGGCGTCACGGCCACCCCGAACGCCCTGGGCGGCTTCTTCGACGCCGGTGCCGCCGCGGCGCAGACCGGCCGTCCCGTCCGTTCGGCGTGGCGCGCCCCCGGCGAACCCCGCCCCTTCCCGGCGCCCGACGCCGTGGTCGTAGCGCCCGCAACATTCAACACCCTCAACAAGTGGGCGGCGGGGATCGCGGACACCCTCGCTCTCGGCACCCTGTGCGAGGCGTACGGCCTGGGCGTGCCGATCGCCGTCCTGCCCTGCGTGGACGAAGCGCTGGCCGCCCACCCCGCCTACCGGGCGAGCCTGGAGCGGCTGCGCGCCATGGACGTGCGCATCGGCGAGCCGTACACCGGGGAACCCGACGGGAGGGGCCACAGGCCGGACTTCGCATGGGAGCGCGCCCTGGACCTGCTGGAGCGGCCCCGGGCGTCGACCTAGCCGCGCGGCCGTGCCCCGGGCAGGGCGCGGGTCAGCGGACCTTGCGCACGTAGCCGTCGCTGCCCGGAGTCGACACCGCCAGGTCCCGGCGGACGATGCTGAGGCGGTCGCCGAAGCCCGCGAGTGCCTTGCGCAGTCCGCCGTCCGTGTACTCGACGACGAGGACGCGGTCGTCGAAGGCGTCGGCGTACGCGCCGCACTCGTCCCACTCGCCGCACTCCTCCACCACCGCGAAGTCGAGGCCGGCCCGCCGCCTCTGGTCGGCCAGTTCCAGGGTGTTCTTCTGCGCGATGGCCAGGTCCCGGGCGTGCGCGCGCCGGGACAGCAGGGTGATGAACGCGGTCGCGTCCTCGGCGCTCAGCAGTTTCCCGGAGCGGGTGTAGCTGTCGTAGTTGTCCGGCTCGACCGCGTCGAACCCCTGGTCCGCGCAGCCGTCGATCCAGCGGCCCACCCGCTCGGCCACCCGTTCACGCTTGGCCGCGGTGCCGATGTCGAGCAGCGGCTCGTCCCAGTCCTCGTCCACGACGACCTTGCCGTGGGCGTCCCGCAGCAGCAGGTCGGCGGGCCATGCGTCGGCCTCGTCCGGCTGGGCCTGGAAGGCGTTCACATAGCAGATGTTGTACAGGCCCGGCGCGGGCGGGTCCGTGCGGTCACGGCTGACGACGCGGACGCCGGCCGGGGGCGGATAGGCGCCGCCGAGCTGGTAGTCGAAGCCGGCGTGCCGCGGCGGAAGCCGTACCCCGGACGAGGCACGGCCGGAATCGGGCCGGGCCTTTTCGGAGTCCGCCGAGGATCCGCAGCCGGCCAGCAGCAGGGCCGCCGTGACGACCGTGGCCACGAGCCGCGCGCCGACGGTCGTTGCGGGACCTGCGACGCGGAGTGCACCCTTCGCGGGCATGACCGCTCCATCCATCGCGGGTACGGCCCCGCCTCGGACCGGCCTGGCGGTCCTGGCGACTTCGGCCGGGCTGAGAACGTGTCCGTCACCGGCTGGGCGCACCTCTTTGTGCCCGCGCGGGGCGCCGGACACGTGATCCCGATCAAAGCCCGCGCGCCCCGCCGCAGTCAAGTCGGGGGGCCGGCGACGACGTACGCTCCGAGGAGGTAACCGTCCCGAAGGCAGGAGCAGCAACGATGCAGTACGTGAAGCTCGGTTCGACGGGCCTGGACGTGTCGCGGATCTGTCTGGGCTGCATGACCTACGGGGAGCCGGACCGCGGCGTGCACGAGTGGACCCTCGGCGAGGAGGCCGCCCGCCCGCTGATCCGGCAGGCGCTGGAGGCGGGCATCAACTTCTTCGACACCGCGAACGTCTACTCCGACGGCACCAGCGAGGAGATCGTCGGCAGGACGCTGCGCGACTTCGCCCGGCGCGACGAGATCGTGCTGGCCACCAAGGTGCACGGCCGGATGCGGCCCGGACCCAACGGGGGCGGACTGTCCCGCAAGGCGATCATGTCGGAGATCGACCACAGCCTCACCCGCCTCGGCACCGACTACGTCGACCTGTACCAGATCCACCGCTACGACCACGACACGCCCGTCGAGGAGACCATGGAGGCGCTGCACGATCTGGTCAAGGCGGGCAAGGTGCGCTACATCGGGGCCAGTTCGATGTATGCGTGGGAGTTCTCCAAGGCCCAGTACACGGCGGACCGGTACGGCTGGACCAGGTTCGTGTCCATGCAGAACCACTACAACCTGATCTACCGCGAGGAGGAACGGGAGATGCTTCCGCTCTGCGCGGACCAGGGCGTGGGGGTGCTGCCCTGGAGCCCGCTCGCCCGCGGCCGGCTCACCCGCGACTGGGGCGCCGTCACCGAGCGCAGCGCCAACGACACGTTCGGCAGCCGGCTCTACCTGGACAGCGACCGCTCGATCGTCGAGGCCGTCGGCCGGATCGCCGCCGAGCGGGAGGTGCCGCGGGCCCGGATCGCCCTGGCCTGGCTGCTGCACCGGGCCACGGTGACCGCGCCGATCGTCGGCGCGGCCAAGCCGCAGCACCTTCAGGACGCGGTCGCCGCCGTGGAACTGGAGCTGACCGACAAGGAGATCGAGGAACTGGAGCGGCCCTACGCCCCGCACGCCATCAGCGGTCACTGACGGTCAGTGGGGTCCGTGCGGCGCGACGTCGCCGCCGCACGGACCGGCTTCCGGAGGGCGTCGCGGTCAGACCGCGTATCGGGACGTAATTCGGCCGTCGCCCCGGCGACAACCGGCACATGCTGCACCTTGACTTTGCGTCAATTCCGCTGGCTCCGCCGGTCAATGCCAAAAACCTCGAATCCCTTGTTCTGACATGAGCCCCTGTGCCAAGGTGTGCCGTGCGGCGCTGCGGACCATTGATTTTCTGTCAGAAGGCCGCGCACGGCCGACGTTCGAGATGCCGCGTCCCCTGGTACGGACTTATTTCCGCATGGCGTCTGGGAGGAATGCAGCCGTGAAAGACGCAGGCCCGCCGAATTCCCCGGTTTCCGCTCGGCCGTTCGAAAACACGGACGAGCAGTTGAGTGCCGAACTGCGGAAGTGGACGGGGACGACGCCCGCACCGCATCCCGTGGGCGAACTCCTCGACCGGCACTGGGAAGCGGTGTTCGGCTACGCCCGGCTGTGCACCGACGGGCCGCGCTCGGCCGGCATGCTCACCACGGCCGCCTTCACCCGGCTCTTCGGTGAATCGCTCAGACAAGTGGGGCCACCCACCTCCGCGTGGCGCCCCCAACTCCTGGTCACCGTGCGGCGCATCGCGGCGGAGTGGGACGGCGACGGACGTCAGGAACTGCTCCATGCCGCGCTGCGCTCCTCCGCCGCCGGGGAGCGGGCCGCGGCCCGGCTGCTGCCGCCTTCGGACCGGCGCCTGCTGTCCCGGGCGTTCCAGCGGCTGCCGCAGACCGCCCGCGCCCTGCTGTGGCACACCGAGGTCGAGGCGGAACCGCTCACGGTGCCGGTCGCCCTGCTGGGCCTCGACGAGCGGGTCGCCGGCGTGGAACTGCGGCGGGCCCGGGAGCGGCTGCGCGAGGAGTGCCTACAGGTCCACCGCGAACTCGCCCCGCAGGAGGAGTGCCTGCGCTACGTCCGGATGCTCGATGTCACCTACCGGCGCACCGGCGTCGACGTCGACCCGGACCTCGGACAGCACCTGGGCGGCTGCGCACACTGCCGGCACACCGCCGACCAGCTGAACCAGTTCAACGGGCTGCTCGGCATCGCCCTGGCCGAGGCCGTGCTCGGCTGGGGCGCCCAGGAGTACGTCGCCTCGCGGGTCGGACCGGCCGCAGAGCCCGCCGAGGACCGGCCCGCACCGCACCCGCCGGCCGGACCGCCCGGAGGCGAGTCCTTCGGCCCGCCGGCGGGCGCACCGGCCGAGTCACCGCCGGGGGCCGGAGCCGAGGAGGCCGGCCGCAGGCCGTCGGGGCGCCGCGCCGCACCCCGCCGCCCCTTCGGCGGCGGCGGCTTTGGCCGTCCGGTGCCGTCCGCGCCGCGCGCCCGTGCCGCACGTTCCGCCGAGCGCGCGGCCCGCCGGGTCCGCCGGCGCAACCTCGCCCTGGCCGCGACGACCGTGAGCACACTGGTCGTGCTGCCGTTCGTCCTGTGGTCCGTCCTCGGCCCCGGCCACGGCACGACGCCCGGCCCCGGCACGGAGCCCGGCCGGACACCCGGCTCGGGCCCCACGTCGTCCGACCCGTCCTGGATCGGGGCGAGCGCGAGCGCCCAGGGCACCCTGCGCGGCAGGCTGCACAACCTCGCCTCCGGACGCTGCGTCGGCGTCGCCGGCAAGAAGGCCGTCGACGGCGCGGAGGCCGAACTGGCCCCGTGCTCCTCGACCGCGTCCCAGCAGTGGGCGTACGAGAGCGACGGACTGCTGCGCAACGCCGCCGCCCCGGACCTGTGCCTCGACTCCCACCTCGGCTACTCGGTCCGGCTGGCGCCGTGCGCGGGCGCGGCGCAGCCCCGCACCAGGAACGTCCGCTACGACTTCACCCTCCAGGGCGCCCTCGTGCCCCGCTGGAACCAGGACCTGGCCCTCGTCCCCGCCGCCACCGACGGGTCGGGCGCCCTCGTCGTGAAGACCCGCTCGGCCGGCGAAGCCCAGCGCTGGGTGATCGACACCTCGCGGCCCGAACTGCGGATGCAGGTGGTCAACTGGGGCACCGACGACGGGCCGTCGCCCACGGCCACCGCCGAGCCGCCGCCCGGGGCCGAACCGGCCCCGTCCGCGTCCCCCGCACCGTCGGCGACGAGGACGCCGGCTCCGCGGCCCACCCCGTCCGGCACCGGCTCCACCGGCCCCTGCACCGGCGGTGCCGGCCACCGCCCCTACCCGTACCCCGGCACCTGCTCCTGGGACGGCTGGTACGGCGGAGGCGGATACGGCTCCGGCGGCGGTCACGGTGGACGCTGACCGGCCGTCACGAGGAGCCGGCCCCACCCGGGAACTCCGCCCGGCCGCCCGGCGGCCCGACGACGGGGGTTCACGGGGCGGGACGGGGCGGGAAGGGGAGCGGTCAGGCGCCGCTTCCGGGAGCGAGGACCGTCAGGGAGACGGCGGAGGCGTTGCCGGACACCGGCACCGGGCCGGCCGTCCACGCCACCTTCAGCTGGTCCCGCTCGTCCGGCGGAGTGATCAGCAGCGCGGCGGGCGTCGCCGTGCGGGCGCCGCTGATCTCCGGGTTGGAGAAGGTCAGCCCGGCCCAGGCGCTCTGACCCGGCTTCAGCGTCACCGTCGCGGGCGTGCCCAAGGTGCGCTCGGGATCGGGACCGAGCCGGCCGCCGGAGGCGGTCACGAAGGCGGCGCCCGGGTAGCCGTGCACGGTGCACGTGCGGGCGGAGGCGTTGGTGAGCACGATCGGGAAGTTCTCCTGGCCCGCGCCCGGGTTGTTGCGGCCCACGGATGCGCTCAGCTCGGAGGTGTGACAGCGGGAGCCGCCGCCGGACGTGGGGGTCGCCGCGCTGTTCGCGCCGTCGTGCGGCGCGGGCGGCGAAGAGGGCTCACCGGACGGGGTCCCGCGGCCCGCCGTCGGCGTTCCCGACGGTGTGCCGTCCGCCGTGGCGTCCTCGGTCGTCGGGCCGCCGGTCGCGGGCGCCGCCGTGCCCGAGACCTGCTGCGGGCCGCTCCGGATGCCGGTGCCGTCGCCGCACGCGGTCAGCAGGCCCAGCACGGCGACGGAGGTCACGAGCAGGGCCGCCCGGTGCGAGGTCTGGGACGTGTACGCCATGTCTGTCCACACTCCTGGATCTTCAAGGCGCGCGCCGGACGCGTGCCCGCGGCGCTCGGTGCGCCGTCATCACACTCCGATGCGCGGCCCGCGGAAAAGGTTCGCGGCCTGCGGGGATTTCTCGCCCAGCCCGCCGGTTTCCCCACCGCCCTCCCAGGTGTCCCGGAGCGGGGCGGGTGTGCGGGGCCGTCTGCTCTGGTGTCGCGGCGGGGGTCGGGTGTGCGGGTCGTCTGCTCAGGTGACCCGTAGTGAGCGGAGTATGCCGTCCGTCGCGTCGGGGCTCCCGTGCTCGCGTACCTGCACATACACCTGCGGCCTCGCCTCGCCGTCCGCCGGGCCGAGCCCCGTCTCCGTGATCGAGCCACCGCCGGCGCAACCGTCCCAGGTCCGGGTCCGGCCCCGCCAGTGCGCGTCGGCGAAGGCGCGGCTGCCGGCGTAGTGGCAGCCCGGGTGCGCGAGGGCGTTCACCTCGGGCGTCACCTCGCCGTGCTCGCTCAGCCCGATGAACACGCCGTTCACCGGCGCCGTCAGGTCCTGCCACCGGGCCAGGTCGTCGGCCACGGCCAGCCCCGGTTCCTGCCCGGACCGCAGGCCGAGCGCCCGCGGATTCCAGCCGGCGTCACGCAGCCGGCGAGCCCAGCCGGACGGGACCTCGGCCACGATCCGTCCGGTGGTGTCCGTGACCCGCACCGTGTCCGGCGCGGACTGCCGGGTCACCAGCGTGACGGCGACGGCCGCGACACCGGCGGCCAGAGCCGCCGCGCCGGCCAGCGCGAGCGTGCCGAACCGCTTCCTGACCCCGGCGGACCGGCCGCGCGCCGGCGCCGCCGGCGTCCGCGCCGCCAGCCGGTCCAGTTCCTCCGCGAACGCCTGCGCGCTCGGCCAGCGCCGCTCCCGGTCCGGCTCCAGCGCGCGCATCAGGGCCCGCCCCGCCTCGCCGTCGAGGTCCGCACGCAGCCGCTCGGGCCGCACCACCCTGCCCGGAGCCGCCGGGACGGTGCCGGTGACCAGTTCGTAGCCGACCGCGCCGAGGCTGTAGACGTCGGCGCGCGCGTCGATGCCCGCGCCCGGCTCCGCCTGCTCGGGCGGCCGGTACCCGGCCGAGCCGGCGGCCAGGGTGAGCCCGGATGCCTGAGCGAGGCTCTTGGCCAGCCCCAGGTCGGCGAGCAGCACCCGCCTGCTGCCGTCCGGCGCGGTGCGCAGCAGCACATTGCTCGGCTTGATGTCGCGGTGCACGATCCCCGCCTCGTGCAGCGCCGCCGCGGCGCGCGCCGCCAGCGCCGTCAGCCGCAGCGCCCGCGCCACCGGGACGGGGCCAGCGGCCGACAGCTCGGCGAGGGTGCCCCCGTCGGCGTACTCCATCACGAAGTACGGCCTGCCGTCGGGCAGTTCACCGATGTCGTAGACCTGTACGACCCGGTTGGAGTCGGCCCGGCGCAGCAGCCGGGCCTCGGACAGGAACCGGTCGTGGATGTCGAGGCGGTGCGACCAGTTCTCGGCGAGGACCTTCACCGCGACGGGCGCCTCCAGCCGGTCGTCGTGGGCGAGCCACACCGTGCCGAAGGCGCCGCTGCCCAGACGTCGTTCGAGACGGTACCGGCCGATCCGCTCGCTGGATTGCATGGGACTATCATGCCTGCCCTGAGATCGACTTCGAGGGGGCCTTTCGTGCACGACCCGGCGCTGACCGAAGACCTCGCCCGGCGCGCCGCCGCCGGCGACCCGGCGGCCCTGGACCGGCTTCTGAGCGAGGTCCGGCCCGAGGTCGTGCGGCGCTGCGGACGCTTCCTGCCGTGCCGGGAGGACGCGGAGGAAGCCGCGCAGGACGCGCTTTTGCAGGTCGCCCGGAAGATCTCCACCTTCGAGGGCCGCAGCCGCTTCAGTACCTGGCTGTACACGGTCGTCGCCAACTGCGCCCGGCAGAAGTACCGCGAACTCAAGCGCCGCGCCGCCGAACAGCCCGCCTCCATCGAGCCCGCCGCGCAGGTCGACCCGCGTACCACCAGCGTGATCGCCGGCTCCCGGGTGGACCTGCTGGAGGCGCTGGAGCGGCTGGAACGCGAGCACCCCGACCTGGTCGCTCCGCTGGTCTACCGCGACATCTGCCAACTGGACTACGCCGAGATCGCCGACCGCATCGGCATCCCCCTCGGCACCCTCAAGTCCCGCCTCCATGAGGCCCGCAAACAGATCCGCCCCTGGCTGAGCGCCTGAGCCGCGGTCGAATGTCCGGACTATCCCGCGTTGGCCCGGCGCGCTGTGCCGAATCGGCGCTGATAGGCGGCCGGGCTGATCGACAACTGCCGCACGAAAACTCTCCGCATGCTCTCGTAATTCGGGAATCCGGCAAGGGACGCCGTCCGCGTCGCGGTATGCCCTTGGTCGAGCAGAGCTTTCGCCATGCCGAACCGGATCATCTCCACGTAACGGGCCGGAGTGGTGGACAGCTCGTCGTGAAAGAGCCGCGTGAGATGCCGAGGGCTCACATTGAGGTGCTTGGCGAGTTCGCCGAGTGAGTGGTTTCCCCCGGGATTCGCCGTGATCAGGTCGGTGATTCTGCGCAGGGCCGGAGACCGGGGCGGCGGTCCTTGCAGTGGGGCGGAGAACTGTGACTGGCCGCCCGAACGCTGCACATAGACCACCAGGGCGCGGGCGACATCGCGGGTCAGTTCGGGGCCCTGGTCCTCCTCGACGAGTGCCAGCGCCAGATCGATGCCGGCGGTCACGCCCGCCGAGGTGTAGGTGGTGCCGTCACGGACGTAGATCGCGTCGGGTTCGACGCGGGTGGCCCGGCAGCGGGAGGCGAGTTCGTGCGCGACCTTCCAGTGCGTGGTCGCACGCTTGCCGTCCAGGAGGCCTGCGGCGCCGAGGATGAATGCTCCGGTGCAGATGGAAGCGACCCTGGCGGCCCGGACCGCCAGCGTTCGCGCGGCCTCGATCAGATCGCGGGGGACAGGTGTGCGCGGGTAGAGGTCCGCGCCGGCCACCAGGAACGTGTCGGGAACAGGCTCCGTGGCGGCGGCGTCGACCGCGACCCGGATCCCGTTGGACGAGCTGACATCGGCACCGGTCGGCGACACCAGCACGATCGTGTAGTCGGCACCGAGCCGGTTCGCTTCCGCGAATACCTCCGCGGGGCCGGCGACGTCCAGGAGCTTGACCCCGTCATAGACGAGGATCGCGACCCGATGCGTAGCGGGGCCCACATCCCCGCTGCCCGTCTGTCCGGATTCGGGTGACTCATGGCCGGACCGAGGCGGCGCCGGACGCCGGGTGGTCGGCAGTGTGGAAGACGGACGCACCGTCCATTCGTAACACACCGATATCGGAAGGCGCAGAGGTCATGAGCGAGATCATCGCGGGGGTGGAGGTTCCTGAAACGGCGGCGGCCGTCGAAGCCACCCGCCTCATGCAGAAGATGACCAACCCCCTCATCCACCACCACTCACGGCGCGTTTTCGTCTTCGGTGTCCTGCACGCTCGCAGGCTCGGCCTGGGGCCCGACCCGGAGCTTCTCTACCTGTCCGCGATGTTCCACGACACCGGCCTCTTGACGCCGTTCTCCGACGTGGAGCAACGCTTCGAGATCGATGGGGCCGACCACGCACGCAGGTTCATGCTCGACCGCGGTTTCCCCGCCACGGCCGCCGATGTGGTGTGGACGGCGATCGCGCTGCACACGACCCCGGAGGTTCCCGGCCGGATGGGTCCGGAGATCGCCCTCACGCATGCCGGGGTTCTGACCGACGCGCTCGGCCTGGGCCTGGACGAGCTGGATCGCGGCCGGGTGGACGAGATCACCGCCGTCCATCCGCGGGGCGACTTCAAGCACGAGTTCTTGCAGGCCTTCGTCGACGGACTCAAGTACCGCCCCGATACCACGAACGGAACCGTGAACGCGGATGTGCTGGAGCACTTCGTTCCCGGCTTCCGCCGCACCACCACGGTCGAGCGCATCATCGGCGCTCCCTGGCCGAGCTGATGGTGCCCGGAGCCGGATCTGCACACCCGAGAACAGGTGAGATCGACCATGCAGAACGGCATACATCCACCTGCAACCGCCATGAGCGCCGCGCGCGAGCGGGCGGTGCGCTCGGATCGCCCCTTCCCTCACCAGTAAGGACCTCTATGCAAGCCATCACTGTGCGGGACCGTGACGCCGGTCCTGCCGGGATGTCCCTGACGGACATGCCCTACCCCCATGCGGCCGAGAACGACGTCATCGTGCGGGTGCACGCCGCCGGCTTCACCCCCGGCGAACTGGACTGGCCCGCCACGTGGACCGATCGCGCCGGTCGCGACCGGACGCCGAGCGTGCCCGGACACGAGCTGTCCGGTGTCGTCGTGGAGCTGGGGTACGGCACCACCGGCCTGAGCGTCGGACAGCGGGTGTTCGGCCTGGCCGACTGGACCCGTAACGGCACGCTCGCCGAGTACACCGCGGTGGAGGCCCGCAACCTCGCCCCGCTGCCGGCGGGCATCGACCACACCGTGGCCGCCGCGCTGCCCATCTCCGGGCTGACCGCCTGGCAGGGCCTGTTCGACCACGGCCACCTCACCACAGGCCAGACCGTCCTGATCCATGGTGCCGCGGGCGGCGTCGGCTCGATCGCGGTACAGCTCGCCCGCGAGGCCGGCGCCCGCGTCATCGGCACCGGCCGGGCCTCCGGCCGGGACAGGGCGCTCGCGCTCGGCGTCGACACCTTCATCGACCTTCAGGCCGAGCAGCTGGAGGACGCAGGCGAGGCCGATGTCGTGTTCGACGTGATCGGCGGCGACATCCTCGACCGCTCGGCCGCCCTGGTCCGCCCCGGTGGCACGCTGGTCACCATCGTCATGCCGCCCAAGGTCCGGCCCAAGGACGGGCGGGCGGTCTTCTTCGTCGTCGAACCCGACCGCGCCCGGCTCGCCGATCTCGCCACGCGGCTGAGGGACGGCCGGCTCAAGCCGGCCGTCGGTGCCGTGCGGCCGCTCGCCGAGGCACCCGCCGCGTTCGCCCCCGGCAGGCGCACCCCGGGCAAGACGATCATCCGCGTCACGGAAGACCGATCAGCAGACCCCTCGTGACCGGCATGCGCATCACCACCGGCCCCCTGGCTGTGGGGTGTCGGGGTTGCGCCCGGTCGCTCGGGCCGGGGCCGGTTGCCTCGGTCCCGGCTGCCTGCCCTGGGCCGTAGTGGGGTGTCTGGGTTGCGGTTGGCCGCCTTGGCCTCGGCTGGGTGTCTGGGGTGTGGTTGGTAGCTTGTGCCGGGGTTGCCGGCCTGGGCCGCGCCTGACCGCCTGAGGGCCGTCGCCGGGTGTCTCTGGGGTGCGGGCGCCGCTTGTGCCGGGGTTGGATGTCTGGGGCGTCGTCGGTTGCCTGCGCTGGGGACGATCGCTGGGGCGCCGGGCGGGTGGGTGTGCTGTCGCGCTTGTTCGTTCGGGGGCCGGTCGGTCGGCAGGGCAGTGCAGCTAGTCCTCCTCGATCAGGCCCAGCTCAGCCCAGATCGTCTTGCCCTCCGTCGTGTGCCGGCTGCCCCAGCGCTGGGTGAGCTGGGCGACCAGGAGGAGTCCACGGCCGCCCTCGTCCCAGGTCTTGGCGCGCCGGAGGTGCGGTGCCGTGTGACTCGCGTCGGACACCTCACAGATCAGCGTCCGCGCGCCGTGGATGAGCCGCAGCCGGATGGGGTGCGCGCCGTACCGGATGGCGTTGGTGACCAGCTCGCTCACCACCAGTTCCGCGGTGAACGAGATCCCGCTCAGCGCCCAGGCGTCCAGTTGGTCGACGGCCTCCTTGCGGATCGGCGCCACCAGGGCCGGGTCGGCGGGGATGTCCCACGAGGCCACCTGGGAGGCGGGCAGCCCCCGGGTACACGCCACCAGCAGGGCCACGTCGTCCGGGATGCCGCCCGGCGGGAGCACCCGGCCCAGGATCCGGTCGCAGGTCTCGTCCAGTGACTCCCCGCGGGGCGCCAGGGCCTCCAGCAGCAGCCGCTGGCCGGTGCCAGCCTCCCGTTGCCGGTTGTCGATCAGGCCGTTCGTGTACAGGGCGAGCACGGTGCCCTCGGGCAGCTTCACGTCGGCCGATTCGAAGGGCAGCCCGCCAAGGCCGAGCGGCGGCCCGGCCGGCAGGTCCAGTTGCCGGGGCGTGCCGCCGGGCGGCACCAGGACCGGCGGGGGATGCCCGGCGCGCGCCGCGGTGCAGCGGCGCGAGACCGGGTCGTACACGGCGTACAGGCAGGTCGCGCCGACCGCGCCGGCGTCGCCCTCCGACTCGCCCGACTCCTCGGACAGCCGCACCACCAGGTCGTCGAGATGGGTGAGCAGTTCGTCGGGGGCCAGGTCGATGTCGGCGAGGGTGCGCACGGCGGTGCGCAGCCGCCCCATGGTGGCCGAGGCCTGGATGCCGTGGCCGACGACGTCGCCGACGACCATGGCGACCCGCATCCCGGACAGCGGGATCACGTCGAACCAGTCGCCGCCCACCCCGGCGCGGGCCGCGGGCAGATAGCGGGAGGCGGCCTGCACGGCGGAGGTGCGCGGCAGTGTCCGGGGCAGCAGGCTGCGCTGCAGGGCGATCGCGGTCTCGCGCTCACGGGAGTAGCGGCGGGCGTTGTCGATGCAGACCGCGGCCCGCGCGGTGACCTCCTCGGCCAGCAGGACGTCGTCCGCGGAGAACGGATCGTGGCGCCGGTGCCGGCTGAGGACCGCGACCCCGAGGGTCAGGCCGCGGGCCCGGATCGGCACGGACATCACGGAGTGCACGCCGTGTTCCAGTGCCCGCCGGGCGCGCGCCGACTCCGTGGCCAGCCATCGGGTCAGCTGCTCGGACGGCACCGAACCGACGACCGTGCGGCCCGAGGTGAGCGAGCCGGCCTGCGGGGAGGACTCCGGGTAGACGGCGACCCGGCCGGCCGGGGTGACCACCTCGGGGCCGCCGGGCAGCACCGAGCGGTGCGCGACCCGGCGCAGCGTGACCGGCGCGGTGATCCGCCGCGGCGGCTCGCCGCCGTGTCCGCGGGGATCCAGCAGGTCGATGCTGACGAAGTCGGCGAGCGCCGGCACGCACACGTCCGCGAGTTCCTGCGCCGTGCGGGTGACGTCCAGGGTGGTGCCGATGCGCATGCTCGCCTCGTTGACGAGTTGCAGCCGCTCCCGGGCCAGATGGCCCTCGGTGAAGTCGTGGGCGGCCAGGCACACGCCCCGCACCCGCCCGTCGCCGTCGGTGACCGGGGCGATCCGGGCCAGCCAGGCGTGTGCCTGTTTCTCGCCGCCGGTGCGTGTGTGCGTGTGCACGTCCCGGGGCCGGCCGGTGGTGAGCACGTCCAGGAGGGCGGCTTCGAGCTCGTCGCTCTGCGGTTTGCCGCCGATCTCCGACAGCCGCAGGCCCCGGGCGCGATCCTGGGGCAGGCCGAGTACCTCGGCCATGGCGTCGTTCATCTGGCGCAGCCGCAGCCGGTCGTCGTAGACCGCGACGGCACACGGCGACTGGGTCAGCGCGGCGGTGGCCAGCGGGTCGTCGGCCGCGTCGGGTGTGCCGCCGGTGAGCGGGGTGACGACGAGCCAGTCACCGGGCCGGCCGTCCCGCGGCGGGCGGCGGTGAGCGAGCAGCCACACCGGTATGGCGCGGCCGTCGCGGTGGCGCAATTCCACCGTTCCGTTCCAGCGGGGGCCGGTGGGTGCGGCCGGGTTGCCGTCACCGGCCAGCAGCCGGGCCGCGGGGCGGCCCACGACCTCGGCCGCCGGGTGGCCGAGCAGCAGGCGGGCGCCCTCGTTCCACTCGACCAGGGTGCCGTCGTCGCCGATGACGGCCCGAGCCGTCGCCGTGTCGTCGAACGGATAGACCGGGCTCATCGTCGCCACTCCCAGCGCACACTCACAGTGAGCAGGTGCGTCACTTGTGTTCCAGGGTAGTGCTTCGGGTGCGTCGGCGGACGGTGACGGGGTGCCGTCGGACCGGTGCCTCCCGGACCGTCAAGAGCAGAATCCGGCCGATGTGCGGCATCGCGGGGAGTGCGACCCGACCGTTGACGCGCGTATATGACGTAGCGTCAGAAACCGTCTGGTCAAGACCGGTTGTGAGTGCTTCTGGGTTCCGGCGGGGGAGAGTCGCCAGGACGGTCATCCGCAGATCGGTTCCGGTCGCCGCCGGGGCGTCGCCCGGCGCCGCACTCCCGCGGCGCGACGGCCGGCGCTCGGTGCCGGCCGACTCCGGCGGAGCCGGCGCTCCAACGGGTGGGTGCGCCGTCCCGGGTGCGGCGTCCCGAGTGCGGCGACTCGGCCCGGCGCGATACGGAGTCCGTCCGATCGCGTCGGTCGTCTGCGGCGCCGTCGTGGCTCGTCGCGCAGTTCCCCGCGCCCCTTCGGGGCGCTGCGCGCCTCGGTCGCGTCGTGGAAGACCAGGCCCAGGGTGTGGCGGTGGCGCCCTGCCGGAGCGCGGTCGCGGTGCCCCGGGACTGGACGCGGACCCGCTGCTTCCCGGGGGTACCGTGAGGGCGCCGAGGCGTTCCGCCACTTCTTCGCCGCCCACGCCGCCGAGTTCGCCGTCGCGTTCCCGAACGGCGAACCTCGGGACCAGCCCACCGTCAACGACTTCTCCGCGCTGGCAGCCGCCGTGGCCCGGCACCCTCGCCCTGCTCAGGCCCCTGCCGTCGGCCAACGCCCGCTTCGCCTGTGCCACCGCCGTGGCCTCCATGTTCGCCAGCGGCGTCGGTATCGACCCGCCGTACGGCGCCTGGGTCGACCTCACCCGTGACCTGATGTCCGGCAGGGCGGATGTGTACGCCGCGGCCGACCGGATCCGCTCCTGGCAGCTGTGAACGCGGCCGGCGGACGGGCCGGAAGCGGCGGGGGAGCGTCCCCCGCCGCAGGGGCGGCGGGAGAACGGCTCCCCGGCCGCCGGCCCCCCGCCCCGGGGCCGCCGACCGAGGGCGGGAGGAACGGGGTCGGCGGCCGGTTTCGCGCGGGAGAGCCGCCGTCCCGCGCGGGGCCTTCGAGGAGGGCCGGTTCCCAGTGGACCATCCCGCCGACCACGGCGGGAGCGTGCGCGCCGGACCGACGCGTGCACGCGCTTCACACGGGGCGCACGCCCGCACCGCGGCCGAACGCGAACACCGGCTTTCCGCAGGGATTCTGACCTTCCTTCAAAGCGGCCGATGTTGCGCGGGTGCCTTGTTGGTCGTGTGGGAGTTGTGCAAGGGTGAACCGGCCCGTGCGGGGGGAAACGGCCGGGCCTCATTCCACCACCGAGGAACCGGACCGGGGCCGATGAGACACCGGTGAATTCCCGCTCCCCGCGCGCACGCAACAGGGTCACCCCATACGCACCAAAGGAATCCGCTCCGTGCTCACCCCCCACCCCCCTCGTCCTTCGTATCCGCCGCCGGGCGCAGCACCCGGAGAATCGGACGAGTCCCTCGCCGCCCCGCTGCGCGCCGGCTCGGACGCGGAGGCCGCCCGGTCCGCCGGGCTGCTGATGGCACGGCACTGGCAGCCCGCCCAGGACTACGCGGCGATCTGCCTCGCCACCCCGGGCAGCCTCGCCCACCTGGTCACCGCCGCCGCCTTCCACCAGGTCCTGGACCTGGTCGCGCTGGGCGAGAGCGCCGACGCGCTGCGGCCCCGGCTGCTGGTCGCCGTCCGCGACACCGTCGAGAACTGGTCCGCCGACCCGCGGATGTCCGCGGTCCTGCCGGACCTCGGGAAACCCGCGGGGGGCCGCGGCATGCGCGCGGCGAAGTCCCTCACCCCGGAGAACCGCGCACTCGCCGAGCGCGCATTCCGGTCTCTTCCGCCGCTCGCCCAGAACCTGCTGTGGCACACCGAGGTCGAGGCCGAGTCGATAACCGTTCCGGCCGCCCTGCTCGGCATGGGCGCGGACACCGCGGCCGCCGCCCTCGAACACGCCCGGGAGAAATTCCGGGAAGGCTGCGTGAGCGCCCACCGGGAACTCGCGCCGAGCAAGGAATGCCGCTTCTACAACCGCCTCCTCGATGTGCCGATCCGGCGGGGCCGCGGGCTGCTGCCGGACGTCCGCCGGCATCTCGCTGAGTGCCGCCACTGTCGGCACGCCGCCGAGCAACTCGGCCATGTCGAGGCCGGTTTGGGGCTGCTGCTGGCCGAGGCGACGCTCGGCTGGGGAGCCCGCCGCTACGTCGACTCACGCCCCGGGCGTACCCGCGCGGCCGGCCCGCGGGCCCGTGGCACGGTCCGGCGCTCCGGCGGACGGGCGCACGCGGGCGGGCGGCACCGCCTGCTGGACCGGATACCGGCGCCCGCACGGCGCGCCGCGCGGCTGGCGAGCCGGTCGCCGAGGACCCTGCTCACCGGCGTCGGCATCGCCGGGGTCGGGCTGCTCGCCGGCGTGCTCGCGGTCGCCCTGTGGCCGGACGGCGGCGACGGCTCCGAACCGGCCGCCTCCACCAGCGCCTCCGGCGCCCGCGGCACACTGCCGGGCCGCGATGCCGCGTCCCCGCCCGTGTCCTCGGCCCCGTCCCGGCCCGGCGCGCTCGGTCAGACCCGGCTGCGCAACGCGGCGGCCGACCTGTGCCTCGACATCAAGGGCAGGCCGCGGGCCGGCGCCGGTGTCGTCCTCGCGGCGTGCTCCCCGGCGTGGAGCCAGCAGTGGACGTACGAGAACGACGGGCTGCTGCGCAGCGCGACCGACGCCGGGCTGTGCCTGGACTCGCACGCGGACGCCGGCGTGGTCATCCTCGGCTCCTGCGCCCCGGCCGACGGCGCGCGGGGCACCGATGTGCGCTACGACCTCACGGTCCAGGGCGAGTTGCTGCCCCGCTGGGACGAGACTCTGGCGCTCGCCCCGAGCGCCGCCGACCAGGCGGCCGACCTCGTCGTGAAGGTCCGTGACGGGTCCGACGGCCAGCGCTGGCTCACCGACCCGCCCCCGGCCACCCCCGGCTCCCTGTCGATCACCGGCACCGGCGCCCCCACGGCCCGTCCGGCCCGTCTGCCGGACCGGCCCGCCGTGGACTAGCGGGCGACCGGCGGGCGCCCGCCCCCGGTGTACTCCCGGTCCGCCGGGTGAGCGGCAGTCTTCAGCGGTGGGCGTGAGCGAGGACCTCTCATCCTTCGTCCGCGTCGTCGCCGGGCGCACCGTGCACCTCGTCGGCGTCGGGTCCCTGTGCCCGCACCCGCTGGACGTGCTCCAGGGACGCGCGCAGTTCGGTGAGCCAGTCGTCGGTGTGACGCTGGACCAGGCGTACGCACCAGGCGAGGGCGTCGCTGCGGCTGCGGGCCACACCCGCGGCGATCAGGGTGTCGAGGACCTGTCGCTCGGGTTGCCGCAGCCGGGTCATCACCGGCGCGGCGACATGGGTGAACAGGGCCCGCCGGCCGCCGCACTCCACGCCCCAGGACACCTTCCTGCCGAACCGGTGCTCGGCCTCGCCGGCCACCGCCATCCGGGCCTGGCGGGTGCGTTCCCGGAACTCCTGGATGCGGCCCTCGACGGCCGCCGCCCGTTCGGCGTCCGCAGTGCCCTCGGCGAGCCGGGGCTCGGGGATGCGTCCGATGACGGTGATCTCCTCGCGGTCGGCGGTCACCTCGACCAGTTCCGTGAAGAGATCCTCGGGGACGCGGCCGGCGAACCAGTCGCGCAGCTTCTCCAGCTGTCCTTCCGTAATCATGTAATGACGATTACTCGGCCCGGCCGTGAACACAAGGGCACGGCGGAGGGGTCCGCCCAGGGCGGAACCGGAGTGTTTCAGGACGTTTGCGGGGGTACCTCGATCCGGCCAGCCGGACACGGGCGCCGATCAAGGACCGCCGCGTTGCTGGGCCGCACGGCCTTGGCCGCGTCACTTCCCGCCACTGATTCAATACGCAAGGTTACTGAAAGTCATGGGTCGGATGTGAGTTCCGGCGGCGGACTCGGCAGACTCGCGCTCGCCGTCGCGGCACCGACCGGGCCGGACGGCACCCTCGTCGAATCGAGCGGAAGGATGCACACAATGCGGAACACCGCGCGCCGGGCAGTGACCCTCGGCCTCACGGCCGCCGCCGTCTGCGGAACCCTGACCGGGGCCGCCGTCGCCTCTCCCGGCCCCACCCCCTCGTCGCTGTACGCCCCGTCGGCCCTGGTGCTCACCGTCGGCCGTGGCGACAGCGCGGCCCTCGCCGACCCGGAGCGGGCCGTCACCCTCACCTGTGCCCCCGCGCCGTCCGGCAGCCACCCGGCCGCGGCCCTGGCCTGCGCCGAACTGCGGCACGCCGACGGTGACTTCGACGCCCTGACGCGGCGCGAGGACGCGGTGTGCACCAGGGAGTACGACCCGGTGGTCGTCACGGCCGAGGGCGTCTGGCAGGGCCGACGCGTCTCCTACGAGCGCACCTTCGCCAACGCGTGCGTGAAGAACGCCCACGGGGCCGGCGTCTTCGCGTTCTGAAAGACCGGGATCACCGCCCGCCGCGCCCGCCGGAGCGGGCCCGCGCACGGGGAGCGCGGGCTTCGGAGCGCGGACCGGTGATCCCGCTCCGGGGGCGGCGGCGGAGTGGGGCCGCCCGCCGCCCCCGGGACCACGAAACGGCTCTGCCGGTATCTGCCACGGGGTTTCGGCAGGGGTGCCGTCGGACGACGGCGAGGAGTTGGCGTCGTCCGACGCGGGGTGACCTCTCGGCCTGGGGGCCGGCGAGTACGGGCTTCGGAGCGCGGAGCGGTGATTCCGCTCCGGGGGCGGCGGCGGAGTGGGGCCGCCCGCCGCCCCCGGGACCACGAAACGGCTCTGCCGGCCTCTGCCACGGGGTTTCGGCAGGGGTGCCGTCGGACGACGACGGGGGCGCCGTCTGCCTGCGGGGGGTGGGCCCTCGGCCTGGGGGCCGGTTTGTGTGCTGAGAGGGCGGGGTCGCTGCCCGCCGTGCCTGGGGGAGTGGGCTTGCGTACGGGGAGCGCGGGTCGGTGATTCCGCTGCGGGGGTGGCGGGCGGAGTGGGGGTCGCCCGCCACCCCCGGGACCACGAAACGGCTCTGCCGACCTCTGTCACGGGGTGTCGGCAGGGTGCCGTCGGACGACGGTGAGGGGTCACCGTCTGCCTGCGGGCGGCGGCCCCTCGGGCTGGAAGTTGGTCACATGTGGATGACCGGCGCCGCTGTGGCGTCCTGCTGGGGTGTGCCGCGGCGGAACAGGCCCAGCGCGATGAGCGCGCCCGCGGCGAAGAGGCCCGCCGACCACCAGAACGCGGTGGTGTAGCTCTCGATGGTCGCCTGCGCCTGGACCACCTTGCTGGTGGCGTCCCGGCCCGCCAGGTAGTCGGTGGCGGCGCTCGCGGCGAGCGTGTTCAGCAGGGCCGTACCGATCGAACCACCCACCTGCTGCATGGCGTTGACAGTCGCCGAGGCCACGCCCGCGTCCTCGGCGGCGACCCCGCCGGTGGCCAGCTGCATGGCGGGCGGCATGACCAGGCCGAGGCCCACACCGGTCACGATCAGCTGCGGCAGCACCGTGGAGGCGTAGGCGGAGCCGATGCCGATGCCGGTCAGCCAGGCCATGCCCACGGCGGCGACGGCGAAGCCCAGGGAGATGACGGCCTTGGGACCGATCCGGGGCAGCAGCACCGTGGTGCCGAGCTGGGCGGTCACCATCAGGGCGCCCACCATCGGCAGGAACGCCACACCCGTCTTCGTCGGGCTGAAGCCGAGGTTGAGCTGCAGGTAGTAGGTGAGGAAGAGGAACACACCGAACATGCCCGCGCCGGTGATCAGCACCGAGAGGAAGGAGGCGGCCCGGTCGCGGTCGAGCAGGATGCGCAGTGGCAGCAGCGGATGCTCGGCCCGGGTCTGCCACCAGGCGAACGCGGCCAGCAGCAGACCGCCCGCGATCAGGAAGCCCCAGGTCAGCGGGGAGCCCCAGTCGTGTGTCTCGGCGTTGGAGAAGCCGTAGACCACGGAGAAGAGACCGGTGGCGACCAGGACCGTGCCCGGCACGTCGAGCTTGGAGTTCGCGGCGTCCCGGTGGTTGGTCAGCAGCAGCGAGCCACCGATGAAGGCGACCACCGCGATGGCCACGTTGACATACAGCGTCCAGCGCCAGTCGAGCGCGTCCGTGAGGACACCACCGAGCAGCAGCCCCACGGCACCGCCGGCCCCGGCGATGGCGCCGTACACGCTGAACGCGCGGGCCCGTTCCCGGGCGTCGGTGAACGTGGTGTTGAGCAGCGACAGCGCGGCGGGCGCGAGCAGCGCGCCGAAGGCACCCTGGAGGGCGCGCGCGGTGACCAGCATGGCGAAGCCGTTCGCGGCGCCGCCGAGCGCGGAGACCGCGGCGAAGCCGACGACGCCGACGAGGAAGGCCGGCTTGCGGCCGAACAGGTCGGCGATGCGCCCGCCGAGCAGCAGCAGCGAGGCGAAGGCCAGCGCGTACGCGGTGACGATCCACTGCCGGTTGCCGTCGGAGAAGCCGAGGTCCGCCTGTGCGGACGGCAGCGCGATGTTCACGATCGTGGCGTCGAGCACCACCATCAGCTGCGCGACGGCGACGACCGCGAGGATCCACCAGCGCCGTGCGGATGGCGTCGCGGGCGCCGCCGCGGCCGCCTCGACGGCGTCGTCGGTCCGGGTCTTCTGGGACATCGGGAACCACTCCAGGGAAGTCGTCCGGGCTTGAGCAAAGAAAACGTAAACGAAACGGTTTCGTACACATCGAGACTAGACCATGCGAGCGAAACGGTAAAGTTTCGCTGGCGGCTCGTCGCGCTCCCTGCGGAGCGCCCGCGGCCGGCAGGGGAGATCGTGGAGGCGTGTGGTCCGAGCCCTGGGCCGCCCGCGCGGCGAGGCGTCGGACGACAGCACGCAACCCTCAAGCCCGAAGGACTGATCCCCATGTCCGTCGAACTCACCGGAACCTATGTGACCTTGGACGACGGTCGCCCCGCCGTCCGCTTCAGCCGCACCTACGACCACCCGGTCGACCGGGTCTGGCGGTTCGTGACCGAGCCCCGGGAAGTGGCCCAGTGGTTCCCGTCCCACGCCGAGATCGATCCGCGGCCCGGCGGCACCATCCGCTTCAGCGGCGATCCGCACATGCCGGAGTCCACCGGCCGGGTGCTCGCCGTCGACCCGCCCCGGCACCTCTCCTTCGACTGGGGCGGCGACGAACTGCGTTTCGACCTGGAGGAGGTCGCCGACCGGCGCACCCGGTTCACCCTCACCAACGTCCTCGGCGAGCGGACCGCTGCCGCCCGCAACGGCGCGGGCTGGGAGGTGTGTCTCGCCGCCCTGGACGCGATGGCCCGCGGCGAAGCCTTCACCGGGCCGCACGCCGGCGCAGGCGCGCCCTGGAAGGAGTACTACGCCGGCTACCTCGCCGCCGGCCTGCCCTCCGGCGCGCCCGTGCCCGGACTGGAGTGACCCCTCACGCCAGCTGCCGCCGCACCAGCTCGTGCAGCCGCCCCCCGGTGTCGGCCAGCAGCTCGGCGGGCGGCCCCTGCTGGGTGATCCGGCCGGCCTCCATCACGACGATCCGGTCCGCGTCCAGCACCGTCGACAGCCGGTGGGCGATGACGATCCGCGTGGCGTTCAGCTTGCGCGTGCTCTCGATGACCGTGCGCTGGGTGTCGTTGTCCAGGGCGCTGGTCGCCTCGTCGAAGAACAGGATCTGCGGGCGCCGGATCAGGGCCTGGGCGATCATCAGCCGCTGCCGCTGACCGCCGGAGACCGCGCCGCCGCCGGAGACGATCGTGTGCAGGCCCATCGGCATCCGCTTGATGTCCTCGGCGAGCCCCGCCAGCTCGGCCGCCGCCATCGCCTCCTCCGGGGTGTACGGCTCGGCGCCGCAGATGACGTCCAGGACCGACCCGGTGAACGGCTGGGCGTGCTGGAGGACCACCCCGCACTGGCGACGCACGGCCGACTGGTCGAGCGCCGCCAGATCCTGCCCGTCGTACAGCACACTGCCCGAGACCGGCCGGTCGAACCCGATCAGCAGCCTCAGCAGGGTGGACTTGCCGCAACCGCTCGGGCCGACGATCGCCACGAACTCGCCCGGCCGCACCTCGAAGGACACGTCGTCGAGGACCAGCGGCCCGTCGTCGGCGTACCGGAAGGAGAGCCGACGGGCCTCCAGGGCGCCCGACAGCGGGCCCGGCCGGGCGCTCGCCGCGCGCACCTCGGGGCTCGCCTCGAAGACCGGCTTGATCTGCTCGAACAGGGGCAGCGCTGCCACCGCCGAGACGAAGGAACCGGTCAGCTGGGTGACCGAGGTGAGCACCATCGTCACCGAGGTGTTGAACGTGAGGAAGTCCGCCGCCGACATCGTGCCCTTCGCCGGGCCCGCCAGCAGCATGAACATCAGCAGCGTGCACGCCGGCAGATAGACCGCGCCCAGCACCGCGTTGAGGTTCTTGATCCGGCCGACCCTCTGCTGGAGCTCCCGGCTGCGCGCGAACTCCCGCGCCCAGGCGGCGTACGCGTAGTTCTCGGCCGCCGCCACCCGCAGCTTGGGCAGGCCGCGCAGGGTCTGGAACGCCTGGTTGTTCAGCTTGTTGCCGAGCACCACCAGCCGCCGCTGCCAGCGCACCTGCCACAGCCCGAGCGCCAGGAACACGGCCGCGATGACGACCAGCATGCCGAGCGCCGCCATCGCCATCGACGGGCTGTACCAGAACAGCAGGCCCAGGTTCATCGCACCGACGGTCACCGACTGCGCGACCACCGGGCCGACGCCTGCCAGCAGCCGGCGGATCGCGCTGACGCCCATCGCGGCGCCGGCGAGTTCCCCGGTGGAGCGCTGGGTGAAGAACCGGGTCGGCAGCCGCAACAGCCGGTCCCACACGGCCGGTTGGAGCGCGGCCTCGATCCGGCCCTCAAGACGCAGGAGGGACAGGTTCTGCAGCAGCGTGAACGCCGCCGCCACCACACCGCTGACCATCACGGCCAGACAGACCTGGACGATCAGGCCCGTCTGCGCCTTCGGCACGTACGCGCCGAGCACCTTGCCGGTCGCGACCGGCACCAGCGCGCCGATGGCCACCGTCACCAGCCCCGCGAGGAGCAGACCGAGCAGGTCGCCGCGGGTGCCGTGCAGGCTGAACCGCAGCAGGCCGAGCGGCGTAAGACCCTTGTCGGGCAGCGGCCGGTAGAACATCACCGTGCGCGGCTCGAACTCCTCGGCGTTCGCCTTCTCGATCGGCGTCTCGCGCCCGGTACCGGGATGGACGGCCACATAGCCGCCGCGCCGCCACAGCAGCGCGACCGGTGCCCCGGACAGTGCCCGGTGCCCGACCAGCGGGCCCACGTTCTCCCGCCACCAGCGCCCCTGGAGCCGCACGGCCCGGGTGCGCACCCGGGAGGCGAGGGCCACCCGCTCCACCGGGTCGAGGCGTTCGCTCTCGGTGCCGCTGCGCGCGGGCTCGGCGAGCCGGATCCCGGCCGCCTCGGCGACCAGCTTGCAGGCCGCGTACCCGGCGTCCGCGTCGGCGGTCGTGCTCCGGCGCGCCGAGCGCCTGCCGATGGCGGCGAGCAGCGTCCGGTCGGCCTGGGCGCGGACCTCCTCACCGGCCTTGAGGCCGGCGGCCGCACGGGACTCATGGGCGCGCTCCAGCTGCTCGATCCAGCGGTCCAGCGCGGTCAGCAGCCGGTACTGCTGGTCCACCATGGACTGCCACAGCGCCGGGTCCATCAGCAGATCGGCGGCGGCCTTGGCACCGTAGAGCGAGCCGTACCGGACACTGCCCGGCGGCACCTGCATCCAGAAGACGTCGTCGTCGGTGGGCGCCTGAGAGCGGTCCTCGGCCATCGGGGCCTGGAAGAGGACGGACAGCCCGCGGCCCACACCGAGCGCGACCGCGTACTCCAGCGGGCTGGTGGCGGGCGGGACGTACTGCGGGGTGCCGTACTCGTCGTACGACCAGGTCTGGGTGTTCGCCGGCTGATACAGCTCGCGCAGGTTGACGCGATGCACCACACAGTCCCGCACCGGGCGGGCCACCAGGGTGTGCCGGGGGCCGGTGACCGGGCCGAGCAGCAGCGCGCCCGCCTCCAGCCGGCCGAGGTGGTGCCAGTGGCCCTGCTGGGCCGCGTCCACCGCGAACAGGTCCAGGGCGCCGGCCGCGACCAGCCACAGCACCTGCGGGCCGTCCAGGTCGACGCGGTTGAAGCCGGCGCAGTCCACGCGCGTGCCCAGCGAGCCGAGCGCGCCGAGGACGAGATCGCCGTCGTACCCGTCCTGAACCGTGGTCATCTCAGCGCTCCCTGACCAGTGCCGCATACGTGCCGCCGCGCGCCACCAGCTCCTCGTGCCGTCCGCGCTCCACGACCGTGCCGTGCTGGAGCACCACGATCTCGTCGCTGTCGCGGACCGTGCTCAGCCGGTGTGCGATCACCACGCAGGCACAGCCGCGCCGGCGCAGGTTGTCCATCACGACCAGCTCGGTCTCCGCGTCCAGCGCACTGGTCACCTCGTCCAGCACCAGGATGCTGGGCCGGCGCACCAACGCCCGTGCGATCTCCAGGCGTTGGCGCTGCCCGCCGGAGAAGTTGCGGCCGTCCTGCTCGACCCTGCCGTGGATGCCGCCCGGGCGGCGCAGCACCACGTCGTACAGCGCCGCGTCCTTCAGCGCCTCCACCACGGCCTCGTCCGGGATCGAGGGATCCCACAGGGCCACGTTGTCGCGGACCGAGCCCTCGAAGAGGAAGACGTCCTGGTCCACGAAGGAGACGGAGGAGGCCAGCGCGCCGCGCGGAATGTCCTCAAGGCGGCGGCCGTCGATGCGGATCACCCCGTCCCACGGGGCGTACAGGCCCGAGATCAGCCGGGAGACGGTGGACTTGCCGCTGCCGGAGCCGCCCACCAGCGCCACCTGCTGTCCCGGGCCCACGGTCAGGTCGAATCCGTTCAGCAGCGGCTTGTCCAGCGGGCTGTAGCCGAACGTCACGTTCTCCAGCTCGACGTGCCCGTGCAGCCGGCGCGTCGGGTCGCCTGAGCCGGGCCGGGCATAGCGCGGATCGGCCTGGAAGTTCTCCACGTCCTTCAGCCGGGCCACGTCGGCCGCGAAGTCCTGGATGCGGCCCGCCACCCCGTTGAGCCGGGTCAGCGGTGCCGTGAAGCGGGCCACCAGCGCCTGGAACGCGACCAGCAGGCCGACCGAGATATGGCCCTCCACCGCCCGCAGACCGCCGATCCACAGGATCAGCGCGCTGTTGAACGTGGCGAGCGTCGGCGCGACCACACCGAGCCACGCGCTCGGCACCCCGAGCCGCTGCTGTTCCTCCAGCGTGGTGGCGTGCTGCCCGGCCCACTTGCGGAAGTAGCCGTCCTCGCCGCCGGTCGCCTTCATCGTCTCGATCAGCTGCAATCCGGTGTACGACGTGGTGGTCAGCCGCGCGGTGTCCGCCCGCAGCTTCGCCGTGCGGGTCGCGCGCAGCCGTACCACCAGCCGCATGGCCACCACGTTGAGCAGCGCCACACCGATGCCGACGAACGTCAGCTGCGGGTCGTAGGTGTAGAGCAGCACGGCGTACAGCAGGACCACGACGGCGTCCACGCCCGCCGCCGCGAGGTCGCGGGCGAGGGTCTCGGCGACCTGGTCGTTGGACTGCAGCCGCTGCACCAGGTCGGCGGGGGAGCGCTGGGAGAAGAACGTGACCGGCAGCCGCAGCAGATGGCGCAGGAAGCGGGCGCTGGACAGGGTGGAGGAGATGATCCGGCCGTGCAGCAGGTTGGCCTGCTGGAGCCAGGTCAGCACCAGGGTGAGCAGCACACAGGTGGCCATCGACGCGAACAGCACGCCGAGCAGCGAGGTCTGGCCGCCGATGAGGAACATGTCGATATAGGTGCGGCTGAGCGCGGGCACGGCCGCGCCGACCGCGACCAGCAGCAGGCTGGCCAGGACGGCGGCGGGCAGGGTGCCCGCGGTGCCGCGCAGCCGGGCCGGCATCGCGCCGAGCACGCCCGGCCGGCGCCCGCCCCTGCTGAAGCCGTCGCCCGGTTCCATCACCAGCACGACGCCGGTGAAGCTGCTGTCGAACTCCTCCATGGGCACGAACCTGCGGCCCTTGCCGGGGTCGTTGATGTACACCCCGCGCCGGCCGAAGCGGCGGCCCATGCCGTCGTAGACGACGTAGTGGTTGAACTCCCAGAACAGGACGGCCGGTGCCGCGACCTGGGCGAGCGCGGCCAGGTCCATCTGCATGCCCTTGGCGGTCAGGCCGTAACTCCGGGCCGCCTTCAGCAGGTTGGAGGCGCGGGAGCCGTCGCGGGAGACACCGCAGGCGATGCGCAGCTCCTCCAACGGCACATGGCGGCCGTAGTGGCCGAGGACCATCGCGAGACAGGCGGCACCGCATTCGACGGCCTCCATCTGGAGCACCGTGGGGGTGCGGACCGTGCCGCCACGGGCCTTGGGCGCCGGCCGCTTCGCCGGAGCGGCGCGTCGGCGGCCACGGGTTTCCTGTGTCGTGCTCACGGCAGCAGCCAATCGACGGGACGCTGGTCGGCCAGCTTGACCGAGGCGGAGGCGAGGGTCATGGAGTCGAGCCCGAACGGCGGCCCGCCGGCCGTGGACCACCGAAAGCCGCTCTTCGTCCCCGATGTGTCGAGCGCGACCAGGACGGCCACCGGGCGGCCCGTACGGGTGAACTGCTCGCCCAGCTGGCTGTCGCCGAGGAACGCCGCGATCGACTGCGCGGACTGGGCGGTGCGGTCCACCGACTTCACCTGGCCGCGCAGCACCCCGTACTCCTGCGTGGGCACCGACGACACGGTCAGGTCGACGGGGGCGTGCGCCGGGATGGCGGCGGCGTTCTCGGCGGGCACGTACACCGTCGCGTACAGCGGGTCAAAGGCGTGGGCGACCTTCTCCACGGCGGCGACGTTCGCGCCGGTGCCGATGATCTGCCCGATGGTGGCGGAGAGCGCGGTGACCCGGCCGGGGGCGACCGTGCGCACGACCGAGTCGCCCTTGCCCGTACGGACCTTCAGTACGGGCGCGTCGGCGGGCAGCCGTTCGCCCTGCCGGGCGAGAACGGCGGTGACCTGTCCCGCGACCGGGCTCTGCAGGAGGTAACTGCCCTGCCCGTGCGTGAGGATGGCGGGCGCGCCGACCGTGGAGGCGACCGAACCGGTCACCGCCCACACGGCGGCCGCCGCCAGCACCACGAGCGTGACGGACAGCGCGAGCCAGCCCTGCGGGCGGGCGAGGCGCACCGGAAGGTCCAGTTCCTCCGGTGACTGGAGCCTGGCGAGGGCCTGTTGGCGGAACTGCACGGAACTTCCCTCACCTGCGGGGTGACGTGGTCACGGCGGACGGCGCAACGCCGGAGAGTCCCGGAGCCGTCGGACGGCTCCGGGACCCGGCGGCAACGAGGTGCGATCAGAGACCGGCGACCAGGTTGGTGACCGGCTGGGTGTTCAGACCGGTGACACCCTCGACGGTGCCCACGGCGGTGTTGACCAGACCGGAGACCGGAACGACGCCGTCCACCAGGCCGGTGACGGTGCCGACGGCGTTCAGCGCGAGGCCACCGGAGACGTTGTCCAGCTCGGCGTCGGAGATCTCGGCGGTCTCGACCTGGGGGGTGGAGTTCATGTCGGGACTTCCCTTCATATGGATATTCACAAGGGGGAGAGCGGCCCCCTCTGGGGACGGCCGCGGGCCGCGGGCACCGGGGCGCCCGTCTCCGGGAGCCCCGCAGGGCCCCGCGGTGCGTTGGATCAAAGCACGCACGCGGCTCGCCCTTCCAATCAACCACCGCCCTCACCTGGGCACTTGGGCGGTACAGGGGCGTGCGCGGTGCAGGCGTGCGCACGGCTTGTCGGCGACTCCTTCACATGCGGCACGGCATCGGTGCACACGAACGCTTGCCACCACCGCGCGGAATCCGGCACTCCGCGCCAAAGACGCGGCAAGGGGCGCACGGTTGTGCAGATGCGCCGGTTCCCGTGACCCGCTTGGGCAATCGATGTGCAGATTCCCTGAACCCGGTATTCCGCCACGCGTTCGGAACGGTCGGTGATCAATCCGGTGCGGAGCGTGTCGGCCGGGATCGGTCCAGCAGCGCGTAGACCGCGCTCGCCCGTGCCGCGAGCGCGCCCGAGCCCTCGTCGGTCAGCGTGACGTCCGCGAACGCCATCCGCCGCCCCAGCTTGGTGAGCACCGCCTCGATCAGGACATCCGAACCCGTCACCGCCCGCTGGAAGGACGTCGACTGCTGCACCGTCGTCATCGGCACGAAGGCGCCGCGCGCCGCCGATACGGCGATCACCGCCGCGGTGTCGGCGGCGGCCATCAGCGCCTGCCCCGACAGCCCGCCGCCCTCCCGGGCCAGCCGCCCCGACCAGGGCAGACGCAGGACGGCACGGTCCTCGCCGACCGCCTCGACGGACAGCCCGAGGGCGAGCACCCAGGGCGCGAAGCCGGCGGAGAGGATCTTGTCGGCTTCGGCGGTGGTCATCGTCATATGGGGGATTGTTCCCGGGCCCGTCCGGCGGCACGCACGGCGTGGCCGATTCGCCTGTGCATACGGGGAGTTGGCCGACGCGATTGAACGCCCCGCACGACCCGTCCGTACCTAGGGCCAGCCAGGCGCACCCCCGATCCACTGCCCGACAGCGGCAGAGACCCCGTCCCCAGGAGGTCGAGAAGGTTGAGTCACAAGCGAATTCCGAAGCGCAAGGCCGCGATCGCGGTGGGCGGTGTAGCGGCGCTCGGGGCCGCGGCCCTCCTGCTGCCCAACGCCAACGCGTCCCAGGACGACAAGGCGGCCGACGCGGCCCCCAGGACCCTGAGGGCGAACGACGCCTCGGATCTCGCCGCGCAGGTGCGCGGCCTGCTCGGCGACGCCTTCGCCGGCTCCTACTACGACAGCGGCAGCCGGCAACTCGTCGTCAACGTGGCCGGCGACGACGACGCGACGCTCCGGGCGCAGCAGGCCGGCGCGGTCGTCCGCCGGGTCGACAACAGCACGGCCGAACTGGAGTCCGCCGCACGGACGCTGCGCACCGAGGCGACCATCCCCGGCACCTCCTGGGCCGTCGACCCGCGGACCAACCGGATCCTGGTCACCGCCGACAGCACGGTCACCGGCGCCCGGTGGGACAGGCTGGAGTCGACCGTCCAGGGCCTCGGTTCCGGCATGGCGACCATCAAGAAGTCCGCGGGCACCTTCAAGACCTTCGTCTCGGGCGGCGACGCCGTCTTCTCCCAGGTGCAGGGCGGCGCCGTCCGCTGCTCCCTCGGTTTCAACGTCACCGCCTCCGACGGCAGCCCCGCCTTCCTGACGGCGGGTCACTGCGGGGTCGCCGCCGAGACCTGGTCCGACTCCGAGACCGGTCAGCCGATCGCCACCGTGGACCAGGCGACCTTCCCCGGCGAGGGCGACTTCGCCCTGGTCACCTACGACGACGCCACCACACAGGCGCCCAGCGAGGTCAACGTCGGAGGCGGGCAGAGCGTGCAGATCGCCCAGGCCGCCGAGGCCACCGTCGGCCAGGCGGTGCTCCGGATGGGCTCGACGACCGGTCTGAACGACGGCACGGTCACGGGGCTCGACGCGACCGTGAACTTCCAGAGCGAGACCGACCCGAGCGGCGTGGACACCGTCACCGGGCTGATCCAGACGGACGTGTGTGCCGAACCCGGCGACAGCGGCGGACCGCTGTTCACCCAGGACGGCAACGCGCTCGGCCTCACCTCCGGTGGCAGCGGCGACTGCACCAGCGGCGGCGAGACCTTCTTCCAGCCGGTGACCACCGCCCTCCAGGCGACCGGCGCCACACTCGGCGCGGGCGACCAGAACGGCGGCGGCGACCAGAACGGCGGCGGCGACCAGGCGGGCGGCGGCGACGAGGCGGGCGGCGACGGGGCCGGCGGCGACGGGGCCGGCGGCGACGGGGCCGGCGGAGCGGCCGACCCGTCCGCGTCCGCGGAAGACCCGTCCGGCGTGGGTGACCCGGCGGGCGGCGACCAGGCGGGAGCGGGCGACCAGAGCGGCGCCGGCGACCAGACCGGCACCGGCGACCAGACCGGCACCGGCGACCAGACCGGCATCGGCGACCAGAGTGGTACCGGGGCGCACGCCGGGGCGTCCCGCTCCAGGACCCACTGATCGGCCTCACCCGCGGTTCCGGCCGACGGTGGACGGCCCGGCCCTCCGGCGGGAGGGCCGGGCCGCGTCGCGCGCCGGCCGTGGCTCAGCCGTCCGCCCGCGCCCGCAGCAGCAGCACCGCCACGTCGTCGGCCCGCTCGCGCGCCGCCACGCTGTGCCGCACGACCTCGTCCGCCAGGTACTCCAGCGGCTGGTCGCCCTCCGTGGCCAGCAGTTCCCCCAGGTCGGCCAGCGCATCCTCGATGTCGATGCCGGGCGACTCGATCAGGCCGTCGGTGTAGAGGGCCAGCAGCGCGCCGGGAGCGAGCCCGACCTCCGTCGTCGGATACGTCGCCGCCGCGTCGATGCCCAGCAGCGGACCGCCCGCCAGGTCCAGGACCCGCACCCGGCCGTCCGGCCGTCTCAGCAGCGGCGGCGGATGCCCCGCTCGCGCCATCACGGCCCGCCCGCCCGCCGGGTCGAGCCGCAGATACAGACAGCTCGCGAACAGCTCGGCCCCCAGGTCGATGAGCAGCCGGTTGGTGCTGCTCATGACCTCCTCGGGCGACTGGCCCCCGGTCGTGAACGCCCGCACCCCGGTACGGATCTGCCCCATCAGCCCGGCCGCGGTCACATTGTGGCCCTGGACGTCCCCGATCACCGCCGCCGCGAACGGCCGGGTCGGCACCAGGTCGTAGAAGTCGCCGCCGATCTCCATGCCCTGGGTGGCCGGCAGATAGCGGGCCGCCGCCTCGATGCCGGGCAGCCGGACCAGCGAGTGCGGCAGCAGGGCCGCCTGAAGCCCGTGCGCCAGCTGGTTCTTGGTGTCGTAGAGCCTGGCCCGCTCCAGGGCCTGCGCGATCAGCCCGCCCAGGCTGGTCAGCACGGCCCGCTCGTCCGCCGGGAAGGCGTGCGGCTGCGCGTAGGCGAGCACACAGGTGCCCACCGGCCGCCCGGACGCGATCAGCGGGAGATAGGCCCAGGCGGCGAAGCCGTCCGGGGTCTGGTGCCGGTCCGGATACAGGTGCTCCAGCTGCTGCCGCGACTCGAAGAAGGCCGGCACCCCGCTCATCAGGGCATGCGTTCCCGGCGTGCGTTTCACCAGCGGCAGGCCGTCGAACCGCTCGACGATCCGCGCGTCCGCATATCCGCGGTGCCCCAGCACATGCAGCCGCCCGGCCTGGGCGCCGAGCAGCACGAGGGCCTGACTGCCCACGGCCGGGCAGATCTCGTCCGCGACGAGCTGCACCACGTCCTGCACACCCACCGCCTCGGTCAGTGCGCCCGCGAGGCTCAGCACCTGCGAGATGGTGACCAGCCGGGACGGGCTCTCGGCGCGCGGCCCGTGCTGCGCCATCTCGGCCACCGCGCGGGCCCTGCCGATGCGCACGCTCAGCCCGGTCGTGCTCGGGTACAGCCGGAAGGACAGCCAGTCGCCCGGCGGGCGCAGCGCCACGAACGAGGTGGTGCGCTGGCTGATCAGCGCCGCCCGGTAGCGGTCCTCGTAGACGGGATCGTTCAGCCAGGGCACCGAGGCCCACAGATGGGTGCCGAGCAGGTCCGCGGCGGCGGCGCCGAGCAGTTCGGCCGCCGCGGCGTTGACGAAGCCCACCCGGCCGTGCAGATCCAGCGACACCAGCCCGTACGGCAGCCGGGCCACCATCCGGGCCGCCTCGACGGTTCCCAGTGTGCCCGCCACGTCCGGCACCGGGGCCGCCAGCAGGTCGGGCTCGTGCCGCGTGGCGCGTCGCTCCCGCGCGGCCTGCTCCAGGCGTGCCGCGAGCCGGTGGCAGGCCCGCGTCAGATGGTTGCGCTCCCGGTCGGACAGCTCCGGCGGATGCGTCCCCGGCCAGGTCACGTAGACCGCGCCGTAGGTGGCGTCGGCGGTCGCCAGGGGCAGCGCGGCCAGCGCGAAGGGGTAGGGGAGGACCAAGGAGATCCACGGGTAGCGGCGTGCCATGTCCTCCTCGTCGCCCACCCAGACCAGCCGGCCCTCGCGGACCGCCTCGGACACCGGGATCGGTGCGCTCAGTCCGATCCGCTCCCACGGCGCCGCGAACGCCCGCGGCAGCCCGGCCATCACCGCCATCTCCAGCACGGGTTCGTCCGGGGCCAGCAGGTAGACCGCGCCGGAGTGCGCCTTCACCTGCTCCATCATCGCCGCCAGGGAGAGCGACAGCAGCGGTCGGCCGGACCGCGCATCGGCCGCGGCCGGCGGGGGCGTCTGCCGGTCGGACACGGCGACCACCTCCTCGCGGCGCGCCGCGCATCCCACGGCACAAGGCTCCCTCCTGGCGGCGCCCGCCGCACGGCGAACGCCGCCCACGTCCGGCCCCCGGCCTCCGGCTACCACGCGGTGCCGTCCGTTCCGGCTGGTCACCGTCCCTGCGGTGCCAGTCGGGGTGGGCGGTGGCTGTGTGTGGAGTGGGGCGCGTCAACTGGGCATTGCGGGTGGTGTCGCCGGGCGGGCGCTCGTGGACTGCGTCGAAGAGCCCGGTGAACGGCGGGTCCGTGGCTCCGCGGGACGGTCACAGGGGCTGCGCGGACGTCCCATAAGCGCTGTAATGGCGGACGTGGTCAGTGAGGGCGCTGCGGTACGCAGAACGAGGACGGAGCGTGCCGAAGCCGCCCTCGAAGCGCTCGCCGCCGACCCCGGGACCGCCGACCGGCCCCGCCGCGTCCTCGAACAGGCCCTCGTCCTCGCCGGCGCGGCCTTCGCCGGCCTGTACACCCTCGGTGACGACGGCACCCTGCTCTGCCTCACCGAGTCGGCGGGACTGCCGCGCACCCTGTACGGACTGCGCGACAGCTATCCCGTCCCCGGCCGCTCCCCGGCCGCCGAGGCCCACCGCACCGGGCACCCGCGGTGGCTCGGCCCCGAGGAACTGGCCGGCTCGCCCGAGGCACGCCGCACCCCTTCACCGGACTTCTGCGTGGCCGCGCTCCCGGTGCCCGGCGGCGACGGCGTGCTGCTCGCCGCGACCGAGAACCCCCGCGGCTTCGACGGCGAGGACCGCGCCTGCCTCGCCCTGGTCGCCGGCGCGATCCCGCTGCCCGGCGCGGCCCGGCCCGAGGACACCGGCGAACTGCCCGCCGACGCGTTCAGCCTGGCCATGGACACCGGCCGCATCGAGGTCGGCGAGCGGATCCTGGAACTGTTCCGTATCGGCCGGGGCACGTTCGACGGCAAGGTGGAGACGCTGCTCGGCCTGACCGTGCCCGAGGACCTGCCCTCGCTCATGTCCGTCGTCGAGGCCGACCACATGTCGCTCGGCGAACGCGAGCTGGAGTTCCGCATCCTGCAACCCTCCGGCCCGCCGAAGTGGCTGCGGCTGCGCGGCCGGCTGCTGCCCGGCGGCGACGGCCGCCCGGCCCGGCTCGTCGGCACCGTCGCGGACGCCTCCACGCTCCGCTCAGACGTCACCGATGTGGCCCGGGTGCAGCGCCTGGCCGCGTCCCTCGCCACCGCGGGCACCGTCAGGGACGTCAGTGAGGCCGTCGTGGCCGCCCTGCGCAGACCGCTCCAGGCCGACCGGATCGCCCTCGCCGAGCTGGAGAACGACCGGCTCGTGGTCATCGTCCTCGACCCGCCAGAACCGGAGGCCTGGCCCGAGCTGTGGCGCACCGAGTGGCGCACCGAGTGGCCCGACGCCCCGGTGCGCGCCATGCCCACCCTCGCCGCGGCCCTGCGCGAGGGCCGCGCCCGGATCTGGCCGGCGGGCACCGCCCTGGAGCCCGCCCTCGCCGGGGTCGGGCCCGGCGGCCTGGCCGTGCTGCCGCTGTCCGCCGCCGGCCGCACGGCCGGCGCCTGCCTGATCGGCTGGGACCGCCCCCATGACGTCGGCCCCGACGAGCGCGCCCTGCTCACCGCCTCAGCGGGCCTGGCCGGGCAGGCCCTGATGCGCGCCCGCGCCTTCGACGCGGAGCACGAACTGGTCGGCATGCTGCAACGCGCCCTGCTGCCGCGCCGGCTGCCCCGGCTGCCCGGCGGGGTCGCCGTCGCCCGCTATCTGCCCACCACCGCGGGCCTGGAGGTCGGCGGCGACTGGTACGACGTGATCCCGCTGCCCGACAACCACGTCGCCCTCGTCATCGGCGACGTCCAGGGCCACAACGCGGGCGCCGCCACCCTCATGGGCCAGATGCGCACCGCGCTGCGCGCCTACGCCGCCGAGGGCCACCCGCCCGACGTGGTCGTCTCGCACGCCAACCGGCTTCTGATGGAGATGGAGACGGACCTCTTCGCCACCTGCGCCTACGTCGACGTCGACATGGAGGAGGGCTCCGCCTGGTGCGTACGGGCCGGTCACCTGCCCCCCGTGCTGCGTCACCCGGACGCCGGCACGCAGGTCGTGGAGGCCGCGGGCGGCCCCCCGCTCGGCGTGCTGCCCCAGGCCGACTTCCCGATGACCCAGCTGCGGCTGCTGCCCGGCACCCTGCTCGCGCTGACCACCGACGGCCTGGTCGAGTCCGCCGAGGAGGACATCGACGCGGGACTGAACCGGCTCGCCCGCGAGCTGGCCGCCGCCGACCCGGCCCACCTGGGCCAGGTCGCCGACGCCCTGCTGGGCGGCGCCCACCGCGGCGACGACGTGGCGCTGCTGCTCATGCGCTACGACGGCATGGCCGTACGCCCGCGCCGGGAGAGCTGGACCGTGTGGCGGGTGCCCGAGGCGGTGCGGCACGCCCGCCGCTTCACCCGGCGCACCCTGCGTTCCTGGGCAGTGCCCGCCGACACCGGGGACGCCGTGCTCCTCGTCGTCTCCGAACTCGTCACCAACGCGCTCGTGCACACCGACGGCCAGGTACGCCTCGACCTCACGCTGGTCAACCACCGCTTCCGTGTCGCCGTCGCCGACGTCTCGCCCCGCACCCCCGTCAAACCCACCAGCCTCGGCTGGGAGGCCACCGGCGGCCGGGGCATTGTGCTCGTGGAGGCCATGTCGGCGGCGTGGGGGACGGTACCGGCGGGCGGCGGCAAGCAGGTGTGGGCCGAGCTGCCGCTCGGCGGCTGACCGCCACACGGGTAGCGGTGCGGGCCCCGCCCGGCAGGTCGCGGTGGTGCGTCGCGCGCGCCGTGCCTAGGGTCCATGCCGTGTCGCACACCTTCGAAGAACTCGTCGCCAAGCAGCGCGCCGCCGACGCCGCCCACGCCCAGGTACAGGAGCTGCGGGACGCCTACGGCCCCCCGGCCGAGGCCCAGTTGACCGCCACCCAGGCGGACACCTACGAGACCGCCGTACGGGCCTGGCGGGACCTGGCCCGGGACCTGCAGACCGCGCTGAGGGAGTACGCCCGCGACGAGGGCCGGTCCCTGACCGACGTCGAGGCCGAGGTGCAGCGGGACGCGATCGAACCGGAGACGAACTGACGCCGTCGCCCCGGTGTGGAGAACCTTGCGCCCAGCCGGATTCCACCCCCCGGAAAGGTTCCGGCAGTACCGAGGACGTACCGTCGTAACCGACCGGCAGGACAAACAAAGGTCCGATCCGGACGATCGCCTATAGGGTGTGGCAGATGAAGGCACTCGTGCTCTCCGGCGGCGCCGGTACACGGCTGCGTCCGATCACCCACACATCGGCGAAACAGCTCGTGCCGGTGGCCAACAAACCCGTGCTGTTCTACGGGCTTGAGTCCATCGCGGCGGCCGGGATCACCGAGGTCGGGATGATCGTCGGCGACACCGCCGCCGAGATCGAGGCGGCGGTCGCAGACGGCTCGGCGTTCGGCCTGAAGGTGACGTACATACCCCAGGAGCGGCCCCTGGGACTGGCCCACGCGGTGCTGATCGCACGGGACTTCCTCGGGGACGACGACTTTGTGATGTATCTCGGCGACAACTTCGTGGTCGGCGGCATCAGCGACCTCGTCGAGGAGTTCCGGGTGCGCCGCCCCGACGCCCAGATCCTGCTCACCCACGTCCCCGACCCGCGCTCCTTCGGCGTCGCCGAACTCGACGCGTCCGGCCGGGTGGTGGGTCTGGAGGAGAAGCCGCGGCATCCCAAGAGCGACCTGGCGCTGGTCGGGGTCTATCTGTTCAGCCCCGCGGTCCACGAGGCCGTACGCGCCGTGAAGCCGTCCTGGCGCGGCGAGTTGGAGATCACCGACGCCATCCAGCACCTCATCGACACCCACGCCGACGTGCGCTCCACGCTCGTCGAGGGCTACTGGAAGGACACCGGCAACGTCGGCGACATGCTGGAGGTCAACCGGACCGTCCTGGAGTCGGTGCAGCGGCGCATCGACGGCGAGGTGGACGAGCGGTCCGAGACCGTCGGCCGGGTGGTGGTCGAGCGGGGCGCGCGCATACACAACTCGCGGATCGTCGGCCCCGCCGTCATCGGGGCCGGGACCGTCGTCCGCGACTCCTACGTCGGGCCCTTCACCTCCGTCGCGGAGAACTGCCGGATCACCGGCAGCGAACTGGAGTTCTCCATCGTGCTGCGGGACTCGTCCATCGACGGGGTGGGCCGGATCGAGTCCTCGCTGATCGGCCGGCACGTCGAGGTGACCCCGACGGCCAAGGTGCCCAGTGCCCACCGCCTCGTCCTCGGAGACCACAGCAAGGTGCAGATCCGTTCATGAATCTCCTCGTCACCGGCGCCGCCGGGTTCATAGGCTCGGCGTACGTCCGTGCGCTCCTCGCCGCCGACGCCCCGCACGCGCCCCGGATCACGGTGCTCGACAAGCTCACCTACGCCGGCACCCTGACCAACCTGCCCGTCGGCCACCCCCGCCTCGACTTCGTGCACGGCGACATCCGCGACGCCGGTCTGGTCGACAAGCTGATGGCGGACGCCGACCAGGTCGTGCACTTCGCCGCCGAATCACACGTGGACCGGTCGATCGACGCGGCGGGCGAGTTCGTGCTCACCAACGTGGTCGGCACCCAGACGCTGCTGGACGCTGCCCTGCGGCACGGCGTCGGCCCGTTCGTGCACATCTCCACCGACGAGGTCTACGGCTCCATCGAGTCCGGCTCCTGGCCCGAGACCCACCCGCTCGCCCCCAACTCGCCCTACTCCGCCTCCAAGGCGTCCGCCGACCTGCTCGCCCTCGCCTACCACCGCACCCACGGCCTCGATGTCCGGGTCACCCGCTGCTCCAACAACTACGGCCCGCACCAGTTCCCGGAGAAGGTCGTCCCGCTGTTCGTCACCAACCTGCTGGACGGCCTCAGGGTCCCGCTGTACGGGGACGGGCGCAACGTCCGCGACTGGCTGCACGTCGACGACCACTGCCGGGGCATCGAACTGGTCCGCGCGAAGGGCCGCCCCGGCGAGGTCTACAACATCGGCGGCGGCACCGAACTGAGCAACCGGGACCTCACCGCCCTGCTGCTGGAGGCCTGCGGCGCCGACTGGGACCGGGTCGACCACGTTGCGGACCGCAAGGGCCACGACCTGCGCTACTCGGTGAACTGGAGCAAGGCCCGCGACGAGTTGGGCTACCGTCCGCGCCGCGACTTCGCCACCGCCCTCGCCGAGACCGTCGACTGGTACCGCGACCACCGGGCCTGGTGGCAGCCGCTCAAACAGCGGGGGGCGCGATGAGGTGGCTGGTCACCGGGGCGGGCGGCATGCTCGGCCGGGACACGGTCGGGGAACTGCTCCGCCGCGGCGCGCAGGTGCGGGGCCTCGACCGCGCGGCACTCGACATCACCGAACCCGACTCGGTACGGCGGGCCTTCGAGGAACACCGCCCGGACGTGGTCGTCAACTGCGCGGCGTACACCGCCGTCGACGCCGCCGAGACGGACGAGGCCAGGGCGCTCGCCGTCAACGGCGACGGGCCGCGCCTGCTCGCCCGCGCCTGCGCCGCCCGGGGCGCCCGCCTGGTGCACATCTCCACCGACTACGTCTTCGACGGCGAGAAGCATCCCGGCACCCCGGATCCGGCCCGGCCGGAGACCGTCGCCCGCACGCCCTACCCCGAGGACCACCCTCCGGCCCCGCGCACCGCCTACGGCCGCACCAAGCTCGCCGGCGAGCGTGCGGTGCTCGGCGAACTCCCGGGCGCCGCGGTCGTCGTCCGCACCGCCTGGCTGTACGGCGTCCACGGACCCAGCTTCGTGCGCACCATGCTGGAACTGGAGGCCCGCCGCGACACCGTCGACGTGGTCGACGACCAGCGTGGCCAGCCGACCTGGAGCGCGGACGTGGCCGCCCGGATCGCGGACCTCGGCGCCCGGCTCACCGCGGGCGGCGGCCCGCACGGAGTGTTCCACGCCACCAGTTCCGGCGAGGCCAGCTGGCACGAACTGGCCCGGGAGGTGTTCGCGCTGGCGGGCGCGGACCCGGACCGGGTGCGCCCGGTCGGCAGCGCCGCCTTCCCGCGCCCCGCGCCCCGGCCCGCCTACAGCGCCCTCGGGCACGGCCGGTGGCGGGAGATCGGCCTGGCACCGCCGCGCAACTGGCGGGCCGCCCTGCACGAAGCACTGCCCCACATCCGCGAGGAGATGTCCCAGTGAAACGGCACGAGTTCCTGCGGGAACTGCACAAGGTCACCGCGAACCGCAACTACCTGGAGATCGGCGTCAACGACGGCCGCAGCCTGACGCTGTCCCGGGTGCCGAGCATCGCGATCGACCCCGCGTTCAAGGTGGTCTCGGAGATCCGCTGCGACGTCCACCTCGCCAAGGCGACCAGCGACGACTTCTTCGCCCGGGAGAACCCGCTCGCGCATCTGCGGGGCGGCCGGCATCCGCTGCGCAACATCGCCCGCAACCGCAGCCCGCTCGGGTACTGGCGGCGCACCACCCTCGATCTGTCGTTCATCGACGGCATGCACCTGTTCGAGTACGCGCTGCGCGACTTCATGAACATCGAACGGCACTCGGACTGGGCCAGCGTGATCGTCTTCGACGACATGCTGCCGCGCACCGTGGACGAGGCGGCCCGTGACCGGCACACCAACGCCTGGACCGGCGATGTCTACAAGCTCGTCGAGATCCTGGGCCGCCACCGCCCCGACCTGGTGACGGTCCTCGTCGACACCGCTCCCACCGGTCAGCTCCTGGTCTTCGGGGCCGACCCGTCCGACACGGTCCTGAAGGACAGGTACGACGAGATCGTCGCCGAGTTCGAGGTGCCCGATCCGCAGAAGGTGCCCGAGTCGATCCTGGACCGCACCACGGCGGTGCGGCCCGAGGCGCTGCTGTCGGCCGGTTTCTGGGGGCCGCTGGCGGCGGCCCGCAACCGTGGCACCAAGCGGTCCCGCGGCTGGGAGCCGCTGCGCCGTGCGGTGGCGCAGTACGGCGTCAGCCGCTGAGCCGCCGGGAGCGCAGCCCCTCGTAGTGGGCGGAGCAGTCCGCGTAATCGGGTAGCAGACCGGACCGCTCCGCCTCGGCCAGGGTGGGAGCCTCGGCGTCCTTCTCGGACAGCACCGGTTCGATGCCCCGCGGCCACTCGATGCCCAGCCGCGGGTCCAGCGGGTGTACCGCGTGCTCGCGCTTCGGTGCGTAGCCGGCCGAGCACAGGTACAGCACCGTGGCGTCGTCGGTGAGGGCCATGAACGCATGGCCGAGCCCCTCGGCGAGGAAGACCGCGTACCGGTTGTCCTCGTCCAGCCGCAGCGCCTCCCACCGGCCGTAGGTGGGCGAGCCGACGCGGATGTCCACGACCACGTCGAGCACGGCTCCGCGGACACAGGTCAGGTACTTGGCCTGGCCGGGCGGCACGTCGGCGAAGTGCACCCCGCGCAGCACGCCCCGCCGGGACACCGAGCAGTTGGCCTGGGCGAGGCTCAGGTCGTAGCCGGTGGCCTCGCGGAACTCCTCGCCCCGGAACCACTCGTGGAAGCTGCCCCGGTGGTCCGGGAAGACCTTGGGCTCCAGGACCCAGGCGTCCGAAATCTCCAGTGCCCGCACTGCGTCATCCCTTCCGTGCCGTCGCCCGCGATGCCGTCCCCCGCAGTGCGGCGCCCAGGATCCGCCGGGCCCGGCGCACCAGCCGGCGCACCGGTCCCGCCGCGGCGGGACGGCTCAGCAGGGCGCCGCCGCCGCGTCCGGGCCGCAGCACGAGCGGCAGCGGCAGGAAGCGGGGCGCCTCGGCCTGCGGGACGAGGCACACCTCCAGCCGCCAGGCGGCCCCGCGCAACTCGCGCAGGGGTACCCCGGCCTCCAGCAGTGAGCGGGAGCCGTCGGCCGGGGTGAGCGTCCCGGTCCGCTGCTGCCGCTCGCCGGTCGCGGCGTTGGTCAGCCGCACCAGGACGGGGATGCGGTCGGGGACGTACAGGGGCAGCGCGGCGCTCAGCGGATGGGTGTCGGAGACCGCGGCGTCCTCGGGTGTCAGCCGGCCGAGGCCGAGCGCCTTGCCCGCCCGATCGACGTCCAGGGAGAAGTTGTCGTACTGCTTGGTCCAGTACGGCAGCACCACGCGGTCCGCGACGACTCCGGCCGGCGGCGTGGGGCGGTCGGGCCCGCGGACCGGGCCCAGCCGGCACTCCTTGGTCCAGCCGCCGAGCCCGAACCGTACGTACGCGTCCCACAGGCCGGCGTGCAGGGCGGTGCCGCCCGCCGCGGTGCCGGGGTCGACGCGGGCCGTCGCGCGCAGCACCAGCCGGACCCGTCCGGCGCCGGCCGGGACCCGTTCACGGGTGACCTCCACCGGCTGGAAGAAGGAGGCGGAGCTGGCGCGGTCGCGCAGGACGAGGTCGGCGGTCGCCTTCTCGAAGCCGTCGACGGCGTCCGCGCCCAGCCAGGCCACCGCCTGGTCCAGGTCCCGGGGCGACTCGGCCGTGGGGGTGCCTTCCCCGTCGACGGGGAAGGTCAGGGGCTCGCCGCCGCGCTGGTACTCGGCGTGGAAGGAGACCCGCAGCGTGCCGTCGAGCCATTCGACACCGGTCGGCACGGCCCGCGGGCCGACCCCGGCCTCCCACTCGGCCTGGGCGACCAGGTCGTCGTAGCGGTCGTCCCTGATCAGCGCGGCGACGATGCGCTGCCCTGGGCGCAGACCGGGGGCGACGCCCGGTCCGAACCGTTCCACGACCACCTTGTGCATCTCCCGGAGCAGCTGCCGCCGGTAGTCGTCCGGGAGGCCGAGCAGGCGCCGGCCGCTCATCCGGTCGACGATCTCGACGCGCAGCCAGCGGCGCAGCAGCCGGTCGCGCAGCGGGCCCGGCTCGGTGTACCGCTCGACGATGTCCAGTGCCTCGCGGAGGTTCTTGAAGTAGCCGACCGGTTCGAAGGGCTGGAAACCGGCGTTCGAGGCGTCGCCCCGCTTCACGTGGTAGTAGCAGACGTAGTCGCTGAGCACGGAGACGTTGTCCGCGCGCAGATACGCCTCCGTCACGAAGACGTGGTCTTCCAGACGGCGCCGGCCCTCGGGGAAGCGCAGTCCGGTGCGTTCCAGGAAGGCGCGCCTGACCATCTTGTGCGGGGTGAGGCTGTCGATGAGCGGGGCGTTGTCGACGGTGGCGCGCGGGTGGTTGCGCCGGAACAGCTCCACCGGGACCGGCCGGCCCTTGCCGGCCATCTTGCCCACGATCACGTCGGCCTTGTTCGCCACCCCGTACGCGTACATCCGCTCCAGGGCCTCGTCGCCGAGGTAGTCGTCGTTGTCGACGAACATCACGAACTCGCCGCGGGACGCGGCGATCCCCACGTTGCGCGGCTTGCCCGACCAGCCGGAGTTCGGCTGGTGGATGACCGTGATCCGCGGGTGTTCGGCGGCCAGCTCGTCCAGTCGCGCCGGGGTGGCGTCGGTGGAGCCGTCGTCGACGAAGATCACTTCGTACTCGTTGTCGGGCAGCGACTGCCGCAGCAGCGAGGCGACGCAGTCCTCGATGTACGGCCCGGGGTTGTAGACGGGGACGATGACACTGACCTTGACCGGCATCCGGCTTCCAAGCCCCCTTAGCTCGCTTCCCGTTGCCTTGGTGGCACGGCATGCGTTGCCGAATGTTAACCCGGCCGCCGGTGCGGGCGGCGACCGCCCTGCACCGGGGGCCGGGCCGTGGTGGGGGTCAGCCGTGGGTCCTGGCCAGGAGCTGGAGGACCTCCTGCGTCGTGCCCGTCTCGCCGAGCCGCGGGAAGATCCGCTCGACGCTGTTCGCGTGCGCCTCGGGCGTGCGGTCGGCGACGGCGTCCGTGGCGACCGTGACGTGGTAGCCGTGCTCGTAGGCTGCGCGTGCGGTGGACTCGACGCCGATGCTGGTGGCGATGCCGGTCAGGACGATCTGGGTGACACCCCGGCGGCGCAGCTGGACGTCGAGGTCGGTGCCGTGGAAGGCGCCCCAGTTGTGCTTGGTGATGTGGATGTCGCCGGGGTGTCCGGACAGCTCGTCGACGATCACGTCCCAGCCCTCCGGGTAGGACCCGCCGGGACCCTGGTGCTCGGTACGGCCGGGGACCCGGTCCGCCCAGTTTGGGGCGAAGGAGACCCGGACCAGGACCACGGGCAGGTCACGGGCCCGGAAGGCGTCGGCCAGCTCCGCCGAGCGGGCCACCACCTCGGGGCCGCCGTACGGCTGCGTGGGCGCGGCGGCGATGCCGCGCTGGAGGTCGATCACGACGAGGGCGGTACGGGGGTCGAGGGCGGTGAGTGCCATCGGTCGGGCCTTTCGGGGTGTGTTTCCGTGGAGGGTGCGGCGGAGCGGGCCGATCCTCGGTGTCACTGCTGCGACAGGCGTTCCATGAGGGTCAGCGCCTCCAGGACCGTGCGGCGCTCGTCCTCGGTGAACCGGTCCTGAAAAGCTCGGGCCAGCCACTCCTCATGCGCCTGCCGGTTGCCCTCGACGCGGGCCCGGCCCGCGTCGGTGAGGGTGACCAGCTGACGGCGGCCGTCGTCGGGGTCGGGGGCGCGCCGGATCAGGCCGTGCTGGTCGAGCGCGGCGAGGGTGGCGGCCATCGACTGCGGTCGCACGCCCTCCGCGGACGCCAGGGCGCTGGCGGTGGCAGCGCCGTGCTTGCCCACCAGGGTGAGCGCCGACTCCTGGGAGGGCGTGAGGTCGGTGTCCTGCGCGACCTCCCGTATGCGGCGTCGCAGTCGGCTGAACACCACGCGCAGGTCGCGCGCGGCACGGGCGGCGGAGTCGGAGATGTCGTCCACGGCGAGCACCCTAAGTCGATCAGCCCAAACTGTCCAGTTCAAACTGTTCAGTCTTGCCTGATGGAAGTTGCCTGACGGATTCTCCGTGATGGATCTTCCGTCGCGTGGCCGCCGGGACGCGCTGCCCTACGCTGGCCCAGTGCGCCTGCTCCTCATGTCCGACACCCATCTGCCCCGGCGCGCCGACCGGCTGCCGGAGCCGCTGCTCGCCGAACTCCCGCAGGCCGACGTGGTGTTCCACGCCGGCGACTGGGTCGACACCGCCACCCTGGACCTGCTGGAGAGCCGCAGCCGGCGGCTGGTCGCGGTGTACGGCAACAACGACGGACCCGAGCTGCGCGCCCGCCTGCCCGAAGTTGCCCGCGCCGAACTCGGCGGCCTGCGCTTCGGCGTCGTCCACGAGACCGGGCCCGCCGCGGGCCGCGAGGCGCGCTGCGCCGCCCGCTTCCCCGACCTGGACGTGCTGGTCTTCGGCCACAGCCACATCCCCTGGGACAGCACGACCCCGACCGGCCTGCGGCTGCTCAACCCCGGCTCACCCACCGACCGCCGCCGCCAGCCCCACTGCACCTACCTCACGGCGACCCTGACCGATGCCGCGCTCACGGATGTGACCCTGCACCGGCTGCGGTAGCGCTCCGCTGGTTGTGCCGCGCTGTGCTGTTGTCGGTTGGCTGCGGGTGTGTCGTGGTTGCTCGCGCCGTTCCCCGCGCCCCTTTGGGGCGCTCTCGTGCGGGGGTCAGCGGTGGCGCCTGGATCGCAGGCATCTGCGCACGCCTGCGTACACCAGTACGACTATGCCCAGCGCCGCTGCCACGCCCGCCGCCCGCTTGGCCACCGGTACACCGGCCGCGCGGACCAGGTCCAGTGGTTCCGGCTCCGCCGGGGCCGGTGCCTCGGGCCGCTCGCCCAGCCGTTCGGCCAGACACTGCGCGAACTGCCCCACCAGCCGGTCCCCGACCTCCGCGAGCACCCCACGGCCGAACTGCGCCGGCCGCCCGGTCACCGTCAGATCGGTGTCCACCGCCACCGCCGTGCCGCCGTCGCGCCCGCTCAGCGTGCCGGTGACGGTGGCACGGGCCGTCCCCTGCCCCCGGGTCTCCCGGCCGCTCGCCACCAGCACCATCCGGTGCGCCGTCCCGTCCTTCTCCTCGAAGAGGGCGGTGCCCCGGTAGGCCACGGTGACCGGGCCGACCTTGACCTTCACCGCGCCGGTCACCGTCGTGCCGTCGTACTCCTCCACCGTGGCACCCGGCAGGCACGGCGCGATGCGCTCGATGTCGAGGAGCGCGCGCCAGGCGTCGTCGACCGGGACGGGGACCGTGAACTCGTGGTGCAGTTCCATGACTTCCTCCTCGCACTCAGCAGGCGCCCGCCGGATGGATGGCCCCGGCGGTCGCGGTGAGGGGCACGCCGCTGCCGCCCCACCGTAGCGCGACGATCTCGGCGGCGACGGACACGGCGACCTCCTCGGGCGTACGGGCCCCGAGGTCGAGCCCGAGCGGCGAGCGCAGCCGGGCCAGCTCCTGCGCGCCGACGCCCGCCTCGGCCAGCCGCTTCCTGCGCTCGTCGTGGGTACGGCGGCTGCCCATCGCCCCGATGTACGCGGCCGGCCGGCGCAGCGCCTCCTCCAGCAGCGGCACGTCGAACTTCGGATCGTGGGTGAGCACGCAGATCACCGTCCGCTCGTCGGTGCCGGTACCGCTCAGATAGCGGTGCGGCCAGTCCACGACGACCTCCACGGCCGCCGGGAACCGCTTCGGCGTGGCGAAGACCGGGCGGGCGTCGCACACGGTGACCCGGTAGCCGAGGAAGTCGCCGATGCGGGCCACCGCCGCCGCGTAGTCGATCGCGCCGAAGACCAGCATCCGGGGCGGCGGCGCGAACGAGTGCAGGAACACGGTGACGGCGTCCTCGCGGCGCTCGCCGTGCCGGCCGTAGTGCCTCGACCCGGTGGCGCCGAGGGCCAGTTCGCCGCGCGCGTCCGCGGTGACCGCCGCGTCCAGGCCGACCGTGCCGAGGGTGCCGGCCACCGCCCCCGGCCACACCGCGAGCGCGGCGCCGCGCGGTGCCGGCCCGTCGACCACCGTGGCCACCGTCACGGGTTCGCCGCGCGCGACCGACGCGGCGACGGCGCCGAAGACGGGATCGGCCGCGGCCGTCACGGGCCGCACCAGCAGGGTGATCTCACCGCCGCAGGTGAGACCGACCGCGAACGCGTCCTCGTCGCTGTAGCCGAAGGTCTCAAGGCGGGCCTCGCCGCTCGCCACGACCTCCTGCGCCAGTTCGAAGACGGCGCCCTCCACACAGCCGCCGGACACGCTGCCCACGACCTCGTCGTCGGGCCCGACCGCCATGGCCGCGCCGGGCCCGCGCGGCGCGCTGCGACTGACCGCCACGACCGTGGCGAGCCCGAACGGGACGCCCGCCGCGTACCAGCGCTCCAGGGCCGGAAGAATCTCACGCACGCTCCGCTCCTCTCCGTCCGGCGGCATCGGCCGGATCGTCTGCCGCCGCCCCGCGCACCACGGCCGCCAGCCGCTCCAGCGCCGCCAGGCTGTGCCCCTCGACGAATGTGTCCACGCTCGGCAGGGCCGCCGCCATCCCCCCGGCCAGCGGCGCGTAACCGGGGCGCGCCTTGCGGGGGTTGGCCCAGATGACCCGGTGCGCCAGCGCGTGCAGCCGACGCATCTGCGCGCCGAGCAGCCCGGGATCGCCGCGCTCCCAGCCGTCCGAGAGCAGCACGACGACCGCGCCGCGCGCCATGCCGCGCTGCCCCCAGTGGTTCAGGAACTCGCGCAGCAACACGCCGAGCCGGGTGCCGCCGCGCCAGTCGGGCACGGCCGCCGCGAGCGCCGCCATCGCCAGGTCGGGGTCGCGGTGGCCGAGTTCGCGGGTCACCCGGGTCAGCCGGGTGCCGATGGTGAACACCTCCGTCGGCGCCCGCCGGGCCGCCGCGTGCGCGAACCGCAGCAGCGCGTCGGCGTACGGCGCCATCGAACCGCTCACGTCGACCAGCAGCACCACCCGGCGCGGCCGGCGCAGGCGCGCGCGCCGGCGCAGCAGCGCGGGCTCGCCGCCGCGTCGCAGCAGCTCCCGCACGGTCCGGCGCGGGTCGACGGCGCCGTGCCGGGCCGGCCGGCGGCGCGCGGACAGCCGGGTCTGCCCGTGCGGCGCGAACGCGGCCAGCAGCCGGTTGAGCTGGGCGCGTTCGGCGGCGTCCAGATCACCGAGGTCGCGGTGGCGCAGCACCTCGGCGGAGCTGGCGAACGCCAGGGCGGGCGGCCCCGGCGGCTCGCCGCCGTCCGCCGCGCGGGCGCCGGGCGCGGCGTCCCGCACGGCGAGCCGGGTCCGGGCCCGGGGCGGGGCGGCGGCGCGGGCCGGGGGCGGCGCGGAGCCGCCGGCCGGCCCGAAGTACGCGGCGAACACCCGCTCGTACCGCTCCAGGTCGTCCCGCCCGCCGCACAGCGTGGCCCGGCCCGCCGCGTGCACGTCTGCACGAACCCCCGGCCGCAGGACGCCGACCGCACGCAGGAAGGCGTACAGCCGCTCGGTGCTCGCGTCGACCCCCGCCGCCCGCAGCGCGCGCACGAAGCCGAGCAGCACCGCGTCGGGCCCCGCGGGCCCGTCCGCCCACCGTCCCCGGACCGCTGCGCGTCCGCTGTCCGTCATGGCGCTCGCGCTCCCCGGGCCGCCAGCACCGCCGTGAGGTCGAGTCCGCGCGCCCGCTCCGTGTCCTCCCGGTACTTCAGCACCGAGCCCAGTGTGGCCACCGCCAGCTCCGCGTCGACCTCGCTCGCCCCGAGGGCGTCCAGGGCCTGCGCCCAGTCGATCGTCTCGGCCACGCCCGGCGGCTTCAGCAGATCGGCACCCCGCAGCGCCTGCACCAGGGCGGTCACCTGCTCGGCCAGCCGCTCCGCGACCCCCGGCAGCCGGCGGCGCACGATGGCCAGTTCGCGGGCGAAGGAGGGGTGGTCGAACCAGTGGTACAGGCACCGACGCTTCAGCGCGTCGTGCACCTCCCGGGTCCGGTTCGAGGTCAGCACCACGACCGGCGGCACCTCGGCGCGCAGCGTGCCCAGCTCCGGAACGGTCACCGAGTACTCGGACAGCAGCTCCAGCAGGAAGGCCTCGAACTCGTCGTCGGCCCGGTCGATCTCGTCGACCAGGAGCACCGACGGCCAGGTCTGCAACGCCCGCAGCAGCGGCCGGGCGATCAGGAACCGCCGGTCGTACAACTCGCTCTCCAGCCGGTCGGCATCGGTGACCCCGGCCGCCTCGGCGGCCCGCAGATGCAGCAGCTGGCGCGGGAAGTCCCAGTCGTACAGGGCCTGCGCGGCGTCGATGCCCTCGTGGCACTGCAACCGGATCAGCGGGGCGTCCAGCGCCTCGGCGAGGGCCGAGGCGAGCGCGGTCTTGCCGACGCCCGCGTCTCCCTCGCAGAACAGCGGCCGGTGCAGTCTCAGGGCCAGGAAGCAGGTGACGGCCAGCCCCTCGTCGACGAGGTACCCCGTCTCCTCCAGGCGGGCCCGTACCTGCTCCGGGTCGTCCATCCGGGTGATCGGCGCTCACCTCGCTCCGGTGGCGGCCAGCACCGCCCGCCGGGTCAGCACCCGCGCGAGGTGCGCCCGGTACTCGGGCGAGGCCGACACGTCCTGGGCGGGCCGGGTGCCCTCGGCGGCCTGCTCGGCGGCGCGGGCGACGGCGTCCGGATCCGCGGCGCCGGCCAGGGCCCGCTCGGCGGCCGCCGCCCGCAGCGGGGTGCTGCCCATGTTGGTGAGCCCGATGCGGGCCTCGGCGATCCGGCGGCCGTCCCGGCGCACCAGGGCCGCCACGCCGACGATCGCCCAGGCCTGGGCGACCGGGTGGAACTTCTCGTAGTGGAAGTCCCAGCCGTCCGTCTTCGGCACCCGCACCTCCACCAGCAGTTCGTCGGGGGCCAGCGCGGACTGGAAGTAGTCCACGAAGAAGTCGCCCGCCGCGATGGTGCGCCGCCCGTCCGGACCGGCGGCGACCAGTTCGCCGCCCAGGGCCAGCAGCACCGCCGGCAGATCGCCGGCCGGGTCGGCGTGCGCCAGCGAGCCGCCGAGGGTGCCCCGGTGCCGCACGGCGGGGTCGGCGACGGTCCGCGTGGCCGCCGCGAGCAGTCCCGCGTGCCGGCGGATCAGCGGGTCGCGGATCATGTCGTGGTGGGTGGTCAGCGCGCCGATGACGAGGCTGTCGCCGTCCTCGCGGACCCCGCGCAGCTCCGGGATCCGGCCGACGTCCACGACGAGTTCGGGGAAGGCCAGCCTGAGGCGCAGCAGCGGCAGCAGGCTCTGCCCGCCGGCCAGCACCTTCGCCTCGTCGCCCGCCTCCGTGAGCGCGCGCACCGCCTCGTCGACGCTGTGCGGACGGGTGTACTCGAACGCGGGGGGAATCATGCCGTGGCCTCCTTCCCGGCGGCGGCCGACCGCACGGCCCGCCAGACCCGCTCCGGTGTGCAGGGCATCCGCACGTCGTGCACGCCGAACGGCCTGAGCGCGTCCACGACCGCGTTGACCACGGCGGGCGTCGAGGCGATGGTGCCCGCCTCGCCGACTCCCTTGACGCCCAGGGCGTTCGACGCGGCCGGCGTCTCCGTGCGGTCGGTCACGAAGTCCGGCAGGTCCACCGCGGACGGCACCAGGTAGTCCGCCATGGTGCCGGAGACCAGGTTGCCCTCGTCGTCGTAGACGGCCTCCTCGTACAGGGCCTGCGCGATGCCCTGCGCGAGCCCGCCGTGCACCTGCCCCTCGACGATCATCGGATTGACCACCCGGCCGACGTCGTCCACGCAGACGTACGACCGGATACGGGTCGCCCCGGTCTCCGTGTCGATCTCGACCGCGCACAGATGGGTGCCGTGCGGGTAGGAGAAGTTCTCCGGGTCGACCAGGTACTCGGCGTTGATGGTCGGCTCCATGCCGTCGGGCAGGTCGTGCGAGGAGAACGTCTCGAAGGCGATCTCCTGAATGGTCCTGCGCGCCTCCGGGGAGCCCTTCACGGAGAACACGCCGTCCGTGAAGTCCAGGTCCTGCTCGCTCGCCTCCAGCAGGTGCGCGGCCACCTTCCGGGCCTTGTCCACCACCTTGGCCGCCGCCCGGTGGACGGCCTCGCCGCCGACCACCAGCGACCGCGAGCCGTAGGTGTCCATGCCCTGCGGGGCGGACTGGGTGTCGCCGTGCACCACCTCGACGTCCTCGAACGGCACGCCGAGTACGTCGGCGGCGATCTGGCTCCAGCAGGTCTCGTGCCCCTGCCCGTGCGGGCTGGTGCCGGTGACCACCTCGACCTTGCCGGTGGGCAGCATGCGGATGCTCGCCGCCTCCCAGCCGCCGGCCCCGTACCTGAGGTCGCGCAGCACCCGGCTCGGCGCGAGGCCGCACATCTCGGTGAAGGTCGACACGCCGATGCCGAGGCGTACGGTGTCGCCGCGCGCGTTGCGTTCGCGCTGCTCGGCGCGCAGGTCGTCGTAGCCGAACAGGGCGAGGGCCTTGTCCGTCGCGGCCTCGTAGTCGCCGCTGTCGTAGGTGAGCCCGGCGATCGTGGTGTACGGGAACTCCTCGTGCCGGATCCAGTTGCGGCGCCGCAGCTCCACCGGGTCGAGGCCCAGCTCCGCGGCCAGCTCGTCCATGATCCGCTCGATGGCGAACGTCGCCTCCGGGCGACCGGCACCCCGGTAGGCGTCGGTGGGCGTCCGGGTGGTGAAGACGCCCGTGCAGGTGAACTCGTAGGAGTCCATCTTGTAGATCCCCGGGTACATGAAGGCGCCGAGGATCGGGGTGCCCGGGGTGACGAGCATCAGATAGGCGCCCATGTCGGCGATCAGGTCCACCTTGAGGCCGAGCAGCCTGCCCTCCCGGGTGGCGGCCACCTCGACGTCCTGGATCATGCCGCGGCCGTGGTGGGTGGCCAGATAGCCCTCGGAGCGCGACTCGGTCCACTTCACCGGGCGGCCCAGCCTGCGGGCGACGGCCAGGGCGATGGCCTCCTCGCCGTACACCTGGAGCTTGGAACCGAAGCCGCCGCCCACGTCCGGGGCGATCACACGCAGCTTGTGCTCGGGCACACCGGTGACGGTCGCCAGCATGATCCGCAGGATGTGCGGGATCTGGGTCGCCGAGTAGACCGTGTACTCGCCGGAGGCGGTGAGCGGGGTGACGACGACCGCGCGGGGCTCCATCGCGTTGGGGATCAGGCGCTGCTGGTGGTAGCGGCGGCGCAGGGTGACCTCGGCGCGCTCGCGGACCGCGGCGAAGCTCTCGCCGGTCGCCAGCGGCCACACATAGCTGCGGTTGGTGCCCTTGTCGGAGTGGACCAGCGGGGCGTCGTCCGCGAGCGCGGCCTCCAGGTCGAGGACCGGCTCCAGCGGCTCGTAGTCGACCTCGATCGCCTCCAGCGCGTCGGCCGCCGCGTACCGGTCGCGGGCCACCACCACGGCGACCGGGTCACCGGCGTAGCGGACCTCGTCCACCGCGATCGGCGGGTGGTCGGGCAGCACGATGTCCTCGGTCACCGGCCAGGCGCACGGCAGCGAGCCCAGCCCGTCGGCGAGGTCGGCGCCGCCGAACGCCGCGACCACACCGGGCCGGTCGAGCGCCGGGGAGACGTCGACGCGCCCGATGCGCGCATGAGCCATCGGGCTGCGCAGCACCGCGAGGTGCAGCAGGCCGGTGACCTGGATGTTGTCGGTCCAGTTGGTCTGGCCGGTGATCAGCCGGGCGTCCTCCTTGCGCAGCCGGGAGCGGCCGACCTCGCGTGCTACGGCCTGATCGGTCATGCCGTGACCTCCTGAGCGCTCTCCTGCCCGGACCCAGCGGGCTGCTGTCCGGAGGCGGCGAGCACCGCGCGGACGATGTTCTGGTAGCCGGTGCAGCGGCACAGGTTGCCCTCCAGGGCCTCGCGCACCTCGTCCGGGCCGGGGCGCGGGTTCTCGCGCAGCAGGTCCCGTGCCGCCATGATCATGCCCGGGGTGCAGTAGCCGCACTGGAGGGCGTGCCGCTCGTGGAAGGCGCGCTGCAACGCCGTCAGCTGCCCGTCGCGGGCCAGGCCCTGCACCGTGGTCACCTCGGACCCGTCGGCCTGGACGGCCAGCACCGAGCAGCTCTTCACGGTCGCCCCGTCCAGGTCGACCGTGCAGGCCCCGCAGTTCGAGGTGTCGCAGCCGATCGGGGTGCCGGTCAGGCCGAGCCGGTCGCGCAGGTAGTGGGCGAGGAGGAGACGGGGCTCCACGTCGTCCTCGTAGAGCGTGCCGTCCACCGTCACCTTGATGTGGGTCATGTGCCCTCCAGACCGTGCGGGCGTGAGCGAGGGGTATCAGCGACCTGACGTGATGTACGTCACTCTAAGACCGAGGTGTGGCCGCGGCGAGTGCTGCGCGGGCGCCTCGTGCCGGGGCGTTAATCCGTTGCGGCCCGAGCGCCGGTGCTGCTGCACTGCGCCGGACCAGTCGTCACACAGAGAGGACCACCATGCGCGCTGCGTGCATGTCCCCCCAGGAAGGAACCCCACCCATGCCGAAGGACATCACGCTCAGTGCATCTGCTCAATCTCGGAATCCTCGCGCACGTAGACGCCGGTAAGACCAGCCTGACCGAACGGCTGCTGCACTTTGTCGGAGTGATCGACGAGGTCGGCAGCGTCGACGCCGGCAGCACCCGGACGGACACGCTCGCGCTGGAGCGGCAGCGCGGCATCACGATCAAGTCGGCCGTCTCACCAGCCGGCTGGGCGGCTGAGGTCCGCCGACGGCGCGACCCCGGCCGGGCGGCGGCCCGGTTCGGGTCGGGCGGTGATCCGGTTCGGGTCGGGCGGTGATCCGGTTCGGGTCGGGCGGTGATCTGGCCTCGGTCGGGCGGCGGCCCGGGTTCGGGTCGGGCGGTGATCCGGTTCGGGTCGGGCGGCGGCCCGGGTTCGGGTCGGGCGGCGGCCCGGTTCCGGCAGGCCGCCGTCCGGCTGTCGGACGCGCCGTCAGCCGCCCGCGGGAGACGTCCAGCCGGCCTGGACATGGCCCAGCCTGACCCGCTGCGGATGGTCGCCGACCGCGACCGAGGCGACCTTCCGCCCGGTCGCGAAGTTGATCGCGGTGACCTGGTCGGCGCCGCTCTCGGAGACCACGCAGTCCTTGCCGTCGCCGCTGACCGTCGCCCAGTACGGCTTGGACGTGGCGACCAGCGGGCCGTGCTGGAGGTTCGTCCGGTCGACGACGGTGGCGTAGTCGTCCATCGTGCCCGCGACGCACAGCTTGGCACCGTCCGGGCTCATCGAGATGCCGTGGTGGCGCGAGTCGTTGACCCAGGTGGTGCGGTCCTCGCTGGTCGCCGGGTTCTTCGGCAGGGTCTTCACCCGGGTGATCCGGTCGGCGGCGATGTCGTACTCCAGGAAGCCGTTGAAGAAGGAGACCTGGAAGTACAGCTTCGACTCGTCCGGGGAGAAGACCGCGGGGCGGACCGCGTCCGAGAAGTCATCGAGACCGATGGCGTCCAGGCGTTCGCGCATGTCGATGACCTTGACCTGCCGATAGGTCGTCGCGTCGACGACCGTGATGTGCCGGTCCCCCTTCGTCCAGTCCCAGAACGGGTCGTCGAGGGCGGTGTTGACGTCCCCGATGGACATGTTCCAGATGTATCTGCCGTCCTTGGTGAAGATGTTCTCGTGCGGCTTGTCGCCGGTGGCAAAGGAACCGAGCTGCCGGCCGGTGTCGATGTCCAGCACATGCACGGTGTTGCCGGTCGAGGCGGACACCGCGACCCGGGTGCCGTCGGGGGAGACCGCCATGTGGTCGGCGCGGTAACCGGACACCGGGAAACGCCAGTTGACCGCTCCGGTGGCCAGGTCGATCGAGACCACGTCGGCGAAGCTGGGCCGGGAGACCACCACCGACCCGCCGTCCGGGGTGGAGTACATGTCGTCCACGAACTGGTCGTGGCCCTCGCCGACGCTGTTGCGGATGGCCATGAAGTAGATCCACTTGATCGGATCGGCGTTGATCTCCGCCATCCGTTGGTCCTTGTCCGGGACGACGTCGATCCGGCCGATCTTCGTGAAGTCGCCGCGGGAGGCGATGACGTCCGCGGTGCCGTCCCAGTTGTTGCCGACGAACAGCACCTCGCGCAGAGACGGGGCACCGGGCGCGGCGGCGGTGGCGGCGGTGGCGGTGGCGGGAGCGGTGACGGTCAAGGCGAGTGCGGCGGCCACGGAGCAAAGGTGCCTGGTGGTGAAGGCAGGCATGACTGCTCTCTCCTCTGGGTGGGGGAGGTGCGGGTGCGTGCGGATGCGTGCCCTGACAGGGCGAGAAGTCTGAACACGGGTGCCTTCAGAGTGAACTTACTGAAAAGTAAGGTGGGGTGGCCTTCTCCACAAGACCGCGTGCACGACAAAATTGGCCGGCACATGGGTGCGTCGGGTGAGGAGGGACCGTGGCGGGCAGGCTCAGGGCGCCGACCGGCCGCTACGCGGGCAGGTCCGCCGAGGAGCGGCAGGCCGAACGGCGGCGGCGCTTCCTGGACGCCGCGCTCGGGCTCTTCGGCGACGCCCCGGGCTTCCGCGCCGGCACGGTCGCCGCGCTGAGCGAGGCGGCGGGCCTGTCCACCCGCCAGTTCTACGAGGAGTTCCGCACCCTGGAGGACGTCCTCGCCGTCCTGCACCTCCAGGTCAACGACTGGGCCGAGCGGGCCGTCAGATCCGCGCTCGCCGACGCCGAGGGGCTGCCGCTCGCCGAGCGCGCCGCCGTGCTCTTTCGCGCGTACGCCGCGAACGTCACCGCCGACCCGCGCCGCATCCGCATCACCTTCGTCGAGATCGTCGGGGTCAGCCCACGCCTGGAGGAACAGCGCCTGGCCCGCCGCGCCCGCTGGGTCGAGCTGATCTGCGCCGAGGCGCGGGCGGCCGTCGCACGCGGCGAGGCGGCGCCCCGCGACTACCGCATCGCCGCCACCGCCTTCATCGGCAGCGTCAACGGGCTCCTGCACGACTGGAGCGCCGGATGGGTGGACGCGACGCTGGACGAGGTGACCGACGAACTGGTGCGCCAACTGCTGGGCATCCTCCGCCCACGAGACTGGACCCCCTGACCAACCCGCACCGCCCGACGGGTCCGGACCCACGCCTCCCACCACGCGACCCAGGGCCCCGAGGCGCGCCACCGGGTCGGTTCACGCGGGGGCGCGGGGACGGGAGTGGTGGGCAGGGCGTTCGTGACCAGGTCGGCGTCCGTGTGGTCTGGGCGGGCAGGCGGGTGGGGGTGCCGGCGGCCTCAGCGGGCGGTGGACAGAGCCAGCAGCAGGGTCGCCGACGGCACCGCGCAGGCGAGCAGGAAGCAGGCCAGCAGGCGTTGCCGCAACGCCCGGTAGCGGCTCTCGTACGCGTGGCGCAGTTCCTCGGCGCGCTCCGCCGTGCGCTGCCAGCAGGCGCGGGCCAGGCCCAGGTACTCCGCCTCGAACTGCCGCTCCAGATCCTCGCGTTGGGTATCGGTCAGCCAGCCAAGCCGACCCGCGAGCCGGGCCGCGGCCGTGCGGCCCTCCTCGCGGGCGGCGGCCAGCAGCAGATGACCCTCGATCTCCCGGACCAGCGCCCGCGCCCCCCGCTCCCCGTCGTCCGTGGCGGTCACGAGGCCGTCAACTCCCGCTCCTCGGCGCCGGACACCTCGGGATGGTGCAGGTCGAACGCCGGGGATTCGCTGCGGATGATGACCCGCGCCTCGGCCGCCGCCGTACCCGGCTGCTGGACGACCCGCGCCCCGGCCGCCGCCGTCGCCGTACCCGGCTGGCCTGGTCCCTCGCGGCCTGCGCCGTCGTCATGGCGACGGTCCTGGCCGCGCTGCTCGGCGGTACGGGCACCACCCCCGCCATTGCCGCGCCCCGCCCGCTCGTGGTGAGCCCCCACTCGGCCGCCGTCCCCCTGGACCGGCTCGCCGAGCTGGCCGAGGCGGCCGCCACGGACGGCTCCCCGCGGCTGCGCAAGGGCACCCACGTGCAGACCTGGAGCCTCGGCATGAGCGACGACCGGCCGCCGGTCACGCTGCCCGAGGAACGCGTCGTGCGCTGGCACGCCGACGCCAGCCACACCGAACTGGTCGTCGCGACCGATCCCCGCCACCCCGGCCGTCCCGTCCTCACGGACGGGGACGACGGGCCGCGCCGGGTCGCGGACGGACAGGTGCTCAGCCGGCGGACCTACCCGCCGAGCTGGAGCGACGCGCCGCCGCAGGCGCCACCCCCGCACGACCCGGCACAGCTGCGCGGCTATCTCGCCGAGACCATCCGCACCGGCTCCCCGACCACGGCCGAACTCCTCGACGCCATGAGGGAACTGCTGGACCACTGGACGCTCGGCGCCCGCGAGTCGGCGGCGCTCGTGCGGCTCCTCGCCGACGCCCCGGGCCTGCGACCCGCCGGCCAGGTGACGGACCGGCTCGGGCGGCCCGGCCAGGCGTATGTGTACGACACGGGCGGCGCCCGCCGGATGCTGGTCCTGGACCCGGCCACCGGAGCCGTGCTCGGGCTGGAGGTCACCTTCCGCGTGGCCGAGCCCGAGTACGGCGTGCAGGCCGGTGATGTCATGGACTACAGCGCCTGGATGCGCTGATCACCCCCCGACCTGCCGGACAGCGGCACCGACGGCCTGCGCCGGCAGCGTGCCGTGCGCCGGGTCGGGGGCCGCAGGGTGTGGGTGGGGGGCTTGCCGCCCGGAGCAGCGGCCGGAGCAGCGCGGAGGCTGTCGGTCGGCTCACGGCGAGGGTGCGGGCAGGCGGCTCACCGGCCCGGTCCCCGAAGGCGGCCCGAGCCGTGAAGGTCCAGGTCGGACGGGAGGCGACCTGGACCCTCGCGACCCTTCTCGCTACTCGTCCCATGCCTGGATCAGGATCTGTTCGGCGATCTTTCCCTCGCGCAGAGTGATCATGGATTCGGCGAGGACACGGACGCCGTCCGCGTACTCGCAGGACTCGCTGTAGGCGGCGTGGTCGCCCTGTACGACGCACTGCTCCAGGTGGTGCGTCATGTCGCGGCTGTAGATGTCGTCGAGCATCTCCGCGATCTGCGGCCGGCCGCGCAGGACCTTGGGGTGACTGGGCTGGGTGTGACGGTCGACGATGCGGATCTCCGCGTCGTCCGCGTACAGCGACAGAAGGCTGTTCCCGGTGTTCCCCTCGATGCCCCGGCGCAGCGTCTCGGCGGTGAAGGCGGAGCCGGTCGCGGTGCCCATGGTGACCTCCTTCGAAGGGGCCGCGGCCCGGCGAGGAGCGGGCCGTGCGGGCCCCTTCTTCGAGCGTGCTCCGTCCCGGCGGCACCGGCAAGCGCAGTCGGGGCGTTGCGTCTCACGGGTGAGCGGGGCCGGGCGCCCGTGTCCGCCGGGGACCGGGTGCCGTTGCTGAGGACATGATCCCAACACGACGTATCGTCGCCGCCGTCGGGCTCGCCGCGGGTGTCACCGGCCTCGCCGCACCGCTCGCGCACGCGGCGCCCGCGCCTGCCCAGAACGCCGGCAAGATCAGCCCGATGGCGACGCTCGACTCGCTCGCCGTGAGCGACATCCCCGCGGCGCACCGGGGCGAGGTCCCACGCGTCTCCGAGCAGGTGCAGGGGCTGAACGGGCTGCACGGCCTCGGGGAGCTGCACCAGGTCACCGATCTGGTGGCCCCCGTGACCGGGCTGCTGCCCGTCGTCCAGTAACGGACCGCGTCCTGCCGGCCGACCTGGGGCCGTCCGGAAACGGGCGGCCTCGCGCATGTCCGGGCGCATCCGGGACCATGGGGAGGAGCGGCGGGCTAGTATACCCCTGAGGGTATACAGGGAGTGGAGGGGTGGTCGTGGAGCTGCGGTTCGAGGGTGATGAGCTGGCATCGGTGCTCAACCGGTTGCGCCGGGCGCAGGGACAGATATCGGGTGTGGTCAGGATGATCGAGGAGGGCCGCGACTGCGAGGACGTGGTCACCCAGCTCGCCGCGGCCTCGCGCGCCCTCGACCGGGCCGGTTTCGCGATCATCGCGACCGGGCTCCAGCAGTGCCTCAACGGCGAGCAGGAGGGCACCGACGGCGCCACGACCGAGCAGATGAAGGCGCGACTGGAAAAACTGTTCCTGTCCCTCGCGTGAGCGCTCCGCTGGGGGGCCGTGAAGCGCAGTCGTCTGTTGTCGGTCGTCTGCGGCGACGTCGTGGCTGGTCGCGCAGTTCCCCGCGCCCCTTCGGGGCCCGCCCGGCGGTGTCGTGGTTTGTGTAGCTACCGATCAGTCACGCGTAGGGTCGAAGGAGAGTCGTATCCACGGGGTACATCGACAGACAGAAGGGGCCAGGCCATGGCGCAGGAAGTACGCGGCGTGATCGCACCGGGGAAGGACCAGCCGGTGCGGGTCGAGACGATCGTCGTGCCGGATCCGGGCCCGGGGGAGGCCGTCGTACGCGTCCAGGCCTGCGGCGTCTGTCACACGGATCTGCACTACAAGCAGGGCGGCATCACGGACGACTTCCCCTTCCTGCTCGGCCATGAGGCCGCCGGTGTCGTGGAGTCGGTCGGCGAGGGCGTCACCGACGTCGCCCCCGGCGACTTCGTGATCCTCAACTGGCGTGCGGTGTGCGGCAGTTGCCGGGCCTGTCTGCGCGGCCGCCCCTGGTACTGCTTCAACACGCACAACGCGCGGCAGAAGATGACCCTGACCGACGGCACCGAACTCGCCCCGGCCCTCGGCATCGGCGCCTTCGCCGAGAAGACGCTGGTCGCCGCCGGGCAGTGCACCAAGGTCGACCCGGCCGTCTCGCCGGCCGTGGCCGGCCTGCTGGGCTGCGGCGTGATGGCGGGCATCGGCGCCGCGATCAACACCGGCAACGTCGGCCGCGGCGACTCCGTGGCCGTCATCGGCTGCGGCGGCGTCGGTGACGCGGCCGTCGCCGGGTCCCGCCTGGCCGGCGCGGCGAAGATCATCGCCGTGGACATCGACGACCGCAAGCTGGCCAAGGCCCGCACCCTGGGCGCCACCCACACCGTCAACTCCCGCGAGAGCGACCCGGTCGAGGCGATCCGCGAGCTGACCGGCGGCTTCGGCGCCGATGTCGTCATCGAGGCGGTCGGCCGCCCGGAGACCTACCAGCAGGCCTTCTACGCCCGCGACCTCGCCGGCACGGTCGTCCTCGTCGGTGTGCCCACCCCGGAGATGAAGCTCGAACTGCCGCTCCTCGACGTCTTCGGCCGCGGCGGCGCGCTCAAGTCCTCGTGGTACGGCGACTGCCTGCCCTCGCGTGACTTCCCCATGCTGATCGACCTGCATCTGCAGGGGCGCCTCGACCTCGACGCGTTCGTGACCGAGACCATCCAACTCGACGAGGTGGAGAAGGCGTTCGATCGGATGCACGGCGGCGACGTGCTGCGCTCGGTGGTGGTGCTGTGATGGCCGCACGCATCGAACGCCTCGTCACCTCGGGCCGGTTCACCCTCGACGGCGGCAGCTGGGAGGTGGACAACAATGTATGGCTCGTCGGCGACGACGAGGAGGTCATCGTCATCGACGCCGCCCACGACGCCCGCGCCATCGCCGAGGCGGTCGGCGACCGGCGGCTGACCGCCATCGTGTGCACCCACGCCCACAACGACCACATCGACGCCGCTCCCGCGCTCGCCGACCTCACCGGCGCCACCATCTGGCTGCACCCCGACGATCTGCCGCTGTGGAAGCTGACCCACCCCGACCGGGACCCGGACGAGCACCTGGTCGACGGCCAGGTGCTGGAGACCGCCGGCGCCGATCTGACCGTGCTGCACACCCCCGGGCACGCGCCGGGCGCCGTCTGCCTCTACGACCCCGGTCTCGCCACCGTCTTCACCGGCGACACCCTCTTCCAGGGCGGCCCCGGCGCCACGGGGCGCTCGTACTCCCACTTCCCGACGATCATCGCCTCGATCCGCGACCGTCTCCTGACCCTCCCGCCCGAGACGAAGGTCCTCACCGGGCACGGCGACGCCACCACGATCGGCGACGAGGCCCCGCACCTTGAGGAGTGGATCGCGCGCGGCCACTGAGCTGGAAGATGTCCGGTATTGCGGAGAGTCTGATCGGCGGCACCGTCGTACCGGTGTGCTACGGACGGTCCGTCGGCCAGGTTGCCGGGTGGCCGGGCGGTAGCGCGAGATCCGCCCGTACGGCCGCGTAGTAGCCCTCGCGGCCGGCCCGTTGCCGCCCCAGCAGGAGCTGCCAGGCCGCGGCGTCGCGCCGCCCGTCCCGCACGAACCGCTCCATGTCCATCGCGACCACGACCCAGGCACGGGCCCGCTCCACCGCCACCGGGCTGCCCAGCAGGAGCAGCGCCTCACCGGACGGGTCCCGGGCGGCGGCGGCCTCGGTCAGCAGCGGTTCCGCCTGCTCGGGCGTCAGCGGATGCGGGTGCGGATCGTTGCCGAAGTGCGCGGCGAGGCGGTAGGTGAGGGTCACCGACTGCTTCACCGTCCGCGCGTAGTCGGCGTACACCGCGAGCCGCCGCTCCTCCCACCGTGCCGCCCGCTCACGCCGGAAGCGGGCCCGGTCGCTGCGGACGACCGCCAGGTACGAGCCGAGCGCGCCGATCACGACGCCCAGCAGGGCGGGCAGTTGCTGAAGGAACGCGGACATGACCGCACGCTATCCGGACCCGGCGAAGGCGCACCGGGATCTGTCGTACTGATCGTCGCGGCCGTACGGTCGTTGCCATGACCGAACCTCAGCGCTTCGCAGGACACGCGGTTCTGGTCACGGGCGCCGCCCGTGGCATCGGCGCGGCCGTCGCCCGTCGGCTCGCCGACGAGGGCGCGCGGGTCCTCGTGACCGACCGGGACCTGCCCGAGGCGGAGCGGACCGCGGGCGCGCTGCGCGAACGGGGCCTGACGGCACGGGCGTTCGCCTGCGACGTCGCCGACCGGGCCGGCGTGGAGGCCGCGGTCGCCCACGCCGTCGGCGTCTTCGGCTCGCTCGACGTCCTCGTGTGCAGCGCCGCACACTGCACCCCGGACGCCCCGCTCTTCGAGGACGAGCCGGACGAGGCCTGGGCACGGGACCTGGACGTCACGCTCACCGGCGGCTTCCGCTGCTGCCGTGCCGCCCTCCCGCACCTGGCCGCCTCCGGCCGGGGCGCGATCGTGTTCGTCGGCTCCGTCAACGGCCTCCAGGACTTCGGCAACCACGCCTACAGCGCGGCCAAGGCCGGACTCGAATCGCTGACCCGCACCCTCGCCGGGCATGCGGCCCCGCGCGGGGTCCGGGTCAACGTGGTGATGCCCGGCACGGTGCGCACCTCGGCCTGGCAGGGGCGGGACGCCGACCTCGACGCCGTCCGCGGGCTGTACCCGCTCGGCCGGGTCGGCGAGCCCGAGGACATCGCCGCCGCCGTCGCCTTCCTCGCCTCCCGTGACGCCGCCTGGATCACCGGCACCGCACTGCGCGTCGACGGCGGACTCACCGCGGTCCACACCGGGTTCCGCGCGGCCCTGGACGGCACGGACGGCGCGGACGGCTGAGCGGCCCGCGTACCCGCGTCCGAACTTCACCATTCGGTCACAATCCGAGCGGCCGTGCAACCGAAGCCGTCGCACGCCTGTCTAGGTTTCCGGGACCGCGGGAGCCGCGGACGCAGCAGCACGGGGAGGGCCCGGCATGGGGCACATAGGCAGGCGCGGCGCCGTCGCGCTCGGCATCACGGGACTGGTGGCACCGCTCACGCTCGCGCTCGGCGCCGCACCGGCGCAGGCCGCGAGCTGCACCACGCAGACCGGGCCGTACCAGAAGCAGGTGGAGAAGTTCCTCGGCCGTCCGGTCGACGGAAAGCAGTCCGCCGCCGACTGCAAGGCCATCCGGGCCTTCCAGAACAAGCACGGCATCACCCCCAACATCGGCTACGCGGGCCCGGTGACCTGGGGCGTGATGAACCTGATGAACAAGCAGAAGGCCGTCGGGAACAACCCGAACAAGGCCGGCAAGTGCCCGGTGAACAAGGGCCGCATCGCCTGCGTCAACCTGACGCTCCAGCTGAGCTGGATCCAGGACGGCAAGAAGCTGGTGTACGGACCGGTCCCGGTGCGCACCGGCCGCAACGGCTACGAGACCCGCACCGGACTGAAGAAGATCTACTGGCGGCACATCGACCACGTCTCGTCCATCTACGACGTACCGATGCCCTACAGCCAGTTCTTCGACGGCGGCCAGGCCTTCCACTCGGTCGGCCTCAGCATGTGGAACCCGCCGGGCTCGCACGGCTGCGTCAACATGACCACGAAGGACGCCAAGAAGTACTGGTCGCTGCTGAAGAAGGGCGACGACGTCTTCGTCTACGGCCGCAAGCCGGGCACCTGAGCACGCCCAGGCACCTGGCTCACCGGTCACGAAGCCGGGGCAGCCGGGAGCGGTCGTGCACCGGCGCCGAACCGGAGGTGAACGCGGCCCGCAGCTCCGGCGCTATGTGCTCAAGTGACGGGTCGTCGGGGGACAGGGCGGGCTTGGGCTCCAGCAGTTCGCTGATGTCCTTCACCCCGCTCTTGTCCTGCCAGAAGGCCACCGTGGCGAGCTGCTCCATGCTCGCCTCGGTGCCGAAGAACCGGAACCGGGACTCGCGGATGTGCGAGGGGTAGCCCACCCGCCGGAACTCGTTGGTGCGGAACGAGCCGTCGCCCGCCACCTCGAACAGCGCGGTCGCGTTGGAGACGTCGTTGTCGAACCGGCTGACCGAACGGTCGAAGACGCCGTCCCCGCGCTCGTCTCCCCGGGCCGCCGCCAGCCGCTCGGCCCGTTCGGGCAGCAGATCGGTGACGTACACGTCGCCGACCCCGGGATGGGCCTGGAAGAGGGTGGCGAACCGGCCGGAGAACTGACCGGCGCCGACGATACCGAGGGAGAACAGGCCCTGCGCGCCCACCGCCGTCCGCCGGCCGCCCCCGTCGCTCTGGAGACCGTCGCTCTGGAGACCAAGGTGTCCGATTTCCACGGCTGGGCGCCGCCGAGTGATGAACTGCCCTGTGATCACCGGTGGATTGACGTGATGAGCAACACGGTCCGATATGTCCCGTATCGATCGTACTTACTCACCTCCTCTTCACGCCGATCGGCATATGCTTCACACCATGTCCACCACAGTTGAAGCCGCCTCCGAGCGATCGGCCGCGGAGGTCAACGAGCAGATCCGGGCCCTGTGGCTGCGGTCGGGCGGGACACTGAGCGTCGAGCAGCGCGAGGAGTACCGGCGGCTCGTCCTGGAGTGGGCCGCCGCGGCCCCGCAGTCATCGAAGGCGGCCTGAGCACCGCCGTCAGCGTCCCGGCCCCGATGCGGGCAGCGACTGTTCGAACCAGACCACCTTGCCCGTGCTCAGCCGGGTCGCTCCCCAGCGCAGCGCCAGCTGATCGACAAGGAACAGCCCCCGGCCGCCCTCGTCGCTCGGCTGGGCGTGCCGCAGCCTCGGCACCAGCGGCGAGTCGTCACCGACCTCACAGCGCAGCACGTCCGTGCGCAGCAGACGCAGGGTGATCGGCCGTCCTGCGAACCGCACCGCGTTCGCCACCACCTCGTCGACCAGCAGCTCCGTCTCCTCGTGCAGCACGTCCAGATCCCAGCGGCGCAGCGTGCGCCGGACGAGCCTGCGGGCCTGCCCGGCGGTGCGCGGATGCGGAGCGAGGTACCAGGAGGCGACGGTCTGCGGATCGAGGCCGACGAACCGGGCGGCGAGCAGCGCGATGTCGTCGTCCCGGTCCCGCGACCCCAGGATGCCCAGCGCCTCCTCGCACAGCGTCTCCAGCGCCGGGGGTGCGGCCCCGGCGGGCCCGGCGGCCGCGGCGCGCAGCCGGTCCCGCAGCCGCTCCACCCCCGCCATCACATCCGAGTCACGGGACTCCACCAGGCCGTCGGTGTAGAGCAGCAGGGTCGCGCCGGCGGGCGCGGACAGCTCGGTGGTCTCGAAACCCCCGCTGCCCACGCCGATCGGCGCCCCGGGCGGCACCCGGACGATCTCCGCCCGGCCGTCGGGGCGCAACAGCAGCGGGGGCGGATGGCCCGCGTTGGCCACCAGCAGCCGGTGGCGCACCGGATCGTAGACGGCGTACAGGCAGGTCGCGATGTGCCGCCCGCCGAGCCGCTCGGCCTGTTCGTCGAGGTGGTGCAGCACCTCGTCCGGCGGCAGGTCGAGCCGGGCCAGGGTCTGCGCGACGGTGCGCAGCTGCCCCATGATCGCCGCCGAGGTCAGGGAGTGCCCCATCACATCGCCGATGACCAGCGCGACACGGTTGCCGGGCAGCGGCACCGCGTCGTACCAGTCGCCGCCGACCCGCGAGGTCCGGGAGGCGGGCAGATAGCGGCTGGCGAGCCGGACTCCGGTCGGCGTGGGCAGCGACGGCGGCAGCATCGTGCGCTGCAGCGCGTCGGCGAAGGACGCCTCGCGGCCGTACAGCACCGCCCGGTGCATGCCGAGGGCGGTGTACCCGGCGAGCTGCGAGGCGACGTACCGGTCCTCGTCGGTGAACGGCGGCCGGCCGGCCCCGCGGGCCAGGACGACACAGCCCAGGAACCGGCCGCCGCCGCGCAGCGGGGCGACGAGCAGGCGCCGTCCGGACGGTACGGGACCGGGCGCGTCCGCCGCCGTCAGCAGCGCGCACACCACCGGGGTCACGCCTGGGCCGTCGCCGAACACGGGCCCGCCGGCGTCGAGCAGCCCGGTGAGCCGGACGGCCACCTCCGGGGGCGCGACGGGACCGGACGCGGGCGGGGCCGGGACGTCCGGCGGTCGCGGGGGCGTCCGCTCGGTGGCGTACAGCCGCAGCACCGGGTCGGCGGCGGGCAGCTCCTCCCCGAACGGCAGCGGATCGCTCAGATGGACGAAGACGTGGTCGGCGAACGCCGGGACGGCGGCCTGGCACAGCTCGTACAGCGTCGCGTCGAGTGCCAGACCGCGGGAGATCCGCCCGGTCGCCCCGTCGAGGAAGCGCAGCCGGTCGAGCTGCGCCCCGGCGTGCTCCGGGCGGGCGTCCCGGCCGTGCCGCAGCGGACTACGGCCGGCCCCGAGGCCCTTCGTCACCGCTCGGGCTTCCGTCTGCAGCGCAGGAAGATCTGCTCCTCGGGCTGTACGTCCGCGGAGGCCGGCGCGTACGAGTAGAGGGATTCGCCGACGATGTCGAAGCCCGACCCGTCGACCACCTCGCGCAGCTCCTCCCGCAGATAGCCGGAGACCCGGACGGTGCTGCCGATGAACGGGATCGCGAAATCGTCGACGTCGGCCTCGACCATCGACAGGACGAACAGGCCCCCGGGGGCCAGCAGCCGGCGGACGGTCTCCAGCGCGAGCGGGATCTCCGCGCGCGGCAGCATGAGCAGGGCGAAGAACGCCGCGACCGCGTCGAACCGGCCCAGATCGCGGGGGCCGCCGGGGCGCAGGTCCGCGATGTCCAGCTGGTGGAACTCCGCCTCCGGCACGTTCACCCGGGCCAGCTCGACCATCACACGCGACAGATCGACGCCTACGACCTCGAACCCCGCGTCCGCCAGCCGGCGCGCGGTGGGCAGTCCGGTGCCGCAGCCCAGGTCCAGCACGCGGGCGCCGGGCGGCAGCGACCCGACCAGCCACTCGGCGGTGGCCACCTGGCCCTCCTTGTGCGGAAAGGCCTCGTCGTAGCGGTCGCCGATCGCGTCGAAGGCCTCGGCCTGGCCGCCGCGGTCGAGCTGTATGTTCCCGTAACCGGGCGGGCTGCTCGGGCTGCTCACGAATCATCTCCCCTTGGAGACCTCTGGGTGGATTTTTACACGGTCGTCCGGTCGCGAGGCCGGAGCGCCTGGACGACCGGTGCGGAAGTCGTCACCAAGAGTAGTTGCCTTTGGGGCAGGATCAACCCCAGGTGGCCGAGTAGTACCGCTGGTACGCCTTGCGGTCCTGTTCCGCCCGGATGTAGCGGGTGGCGACCAGTGCGATCAGACTGCCCGCGATCACCAGCAGGCCGGGCCCGACGGCCCGGCCGTCCGTGAGCCGGGACAGCGCACTCGTGTCCCGCGCGACGCCGGTGACCGGAGCCGAGGAGCCGGGCGAGGCCGCGCCGGGGGCGAGCGCGCCCTGCGTGGCGGAGGCGGACGGCTCGGGGGAGGAGGCGCCGTTCCCGGCCCCGGCGTTCCCGGCCCCGGCGTCCGGCGCCGCGACGATCAGCCGCACATCGAGCGCGGCGAGCGCCTTGGTCACCGGCTGGAAGAACGTGGTGCCGCCCGTGGTGCAGTCGCCGCTGCCGCCGGAGGTCACGCCCAGCGCGATGCCCTCGGAGAACAGCGGGCCGCCGCTGTCGCCCGGCTCGGCGCACACATCGGTGCGCACCAGGCCGGTGACGGTGCCCTCGGGATAGTTGACGGTCGCGTCGAGCCCGGTCACCTGACCGTCGCGCAGCCCGCTGGTGCTGCCGCTGCGGAACACCCGCTGCCCGACCGTGGGATCGGCGGCGCCCGTGATCCGCACGCCCCGGCCGCCGCCGACGGCCACCACGTCCGCCCCGTCGCCGGCCCGGCCGGACGCGTACGCGACGAGCGAGAAGTCGCTGCCCGGGAACTCGGTCCGCACCGTCGTGCCCAGCTGCCGGCCACCCCGGCCGTCCGCGAACCAGAGGGTGTCAGCGGGCCCGCAGTGCCCGGCCGTCAGGATGAAGTCCCGCTGTCCGTCGGTGACGTTGAAGCCCGCCGAGCAGCGCCCGCCGGTGGACAGGATCGGCTGCGCCCCGTTCAGGCGGGTGGTGAACTCGCCCCGGGTGCGCTCCATGTGGACGAAACCGCCGATGCCCGCGGCCACCCGGGACAGCCGTGACCAGTCGCCGGCGGAGACGGTCGCGTCGCCTTGCACCACGACCCGGTTGGTGCGGTAGTCCAGGGCCCACGCGGTGCCCGCGACCCGGGGCGCCGAACGCAGCGCCGCCGTGGCCGACCTCAGCTCGTTCATGCTGTGCCGCACGACCTTCGCCTCGGCCCCGGCCCGGCGTACCGACCGTGCGGCCCCCTCGTCGGTCACCGCCACGACCGGACGGCCGTCGGCGCCGATCCAGCTCCCCGCCGTACGGGCGGTGCCGAGCCGCGCCACCAGATCGGCACCGGGTCCTGCGGCGTTCCGTGCCGCGCTGAACGGGACGCCAGACGGGTCGGGCGGCTCGCTCGCCACGGCCCGGGCGACCATCGTGCCGCCCAGGAGGAGTCCGCCGACCGCCGCCAGCCGTGCCGTTCGCCGGACGAACCGTCGTCGTGCGTGCCTCATGCATGGCTCCCGAACCCCGAACGCGCGGTGCCGACACCGCGGGGCCCTCCGGTCGTCGAGCGCCCGCCCCTGCATACGTGGCCCGGCACGCGGGCGTTCACCGCGCCTCCGGTCCCGTGTGCGGGGGCGGTGGTCCGCACGGCCTCTTAGACTGCCCGGCATGAACGATGCGTCGCTGGACCGGCTCGGTGCGGGCAAGTACCTCCTCGTCACCAGCTACCGCAGGGACGGCAGCCCCGTCGCCACCCCGGTCTGGGTGGTGCGCGACGGGGACGCGCTGGGCATCTGGACGGTCGCCGACTCCTGGAAGGTGAAGCGGATCAGGCGCCGCGCCGATGTCCTCGTCGGACCCTGCGACGTGCGCGGCAGGCCGACCGGCGAGCAGGTCCCCGCCACCGCCGAGGTCGGCGACGCGGCCACCACCGCCCGCTACCGCGACCGGATCGCCCGCAAGTACGGCCTCGTCGGCCGCCTCACCCTGCTCGGCAGCCGGCTGCGCCGCGGCTCGCGAGGGACCGTCGGCATCCGGCTGACGCTGACCTGCTGAGCCGGCACCCGCGCAGCGCCGCGGCCGGGCGTCCGGCGCTGAGTTCGTCCACCGGCAGCGGGCCGGCCGTCGGGACGAGACACATCGCCGAGCGCATGACGGCCGCGTACGCCGACCCGTCCGCGGTGAGCGGGCCCGGCAGCGGGCCGGACGCGGGCATCGGGCGGGCGGCGGTGCGCGCGCCGAGGAGGCGGCACGCGTCGCCCCCGGCACACGCCGAACGGAACCGCCCGGCCGGCCGGCGGGACGTCAGGTCCAGGCTGTGTACGGCTCGTCGGTCAGTTGGAAGACCGGCTCGCCGCGCACCGGGTCCTTGGCCGTGGACAGCCGGACCCGGTCCCCGCAGTGCACGCCCACCGGCGGGCCCATGACCCGGCCGCGCAGGACGAAGCCCTCGGCCATCTCGACCAGGGACACATTGCGGGCGGCGGGCGTGTTGCGGTGCAGCACCGAGGAGTGGCGGACCGTGCCGATGCCCTCGCTGCGCTCGGTGCGCAGATCGCTGCCCTGGCACACCGGGCAGAGCAGCCGGTGGTACATGGCGGTGCCGCACCAGGTGCAGCGCTGGAAGAACAGGACGTTGCCGGAGCCTTCCGGCTTGGCGTCGAGGACGTCTGTCGTGGTGCCGGCCGCCGCACGAGCGGCGTTTCCTGAGAGGTGGTACACGCTGGTCAACTCCCTGCACTCGGCCGGAATCCGGCGCGCCCGGTACCGACCGGGCCCGCATGTGCGCGGTACGCCGTGCCACCGTGCACGCCGACAGGTTATGGCACTCAGTGCCAAGCGTAAAGGCACTCGGTACCCCGAATTTTCCGGTCAGTCGCGGCCCAGCGCCGACTCCAGTTGCTGCACCACCCGCCACAGGGGTGCGTCGCGCCGGGAGACGAGGACGACCACGTCCTCGGGGCCCTCGGCGCGCGGGACTTGGGGTGCGCCAGGGTCCGTCCGCGGGCGGGCGAAGGCGGACTGCACAAGGCCCAGCGCATGGTCGACGGCGGTGCCCGGGTCGCCCCGGCCGTCCGAACGCAGCCAGGAACGCAGGGCGTTGTTGTGCGCCGCGACGACCGCGGCGGCGACGACGTCGGCCCGCAGCGTGCCGTCCGGCTCCCCGGCGAAACGGCGGCGCAGATACCCGGCCAGCGCGCGCTCGTAGCGCCACACCACCGACAGTTCGTACGCGCGCAGCCCCGGCACCTGCCGGGTGAGCCGGTAACGCTGCACGGAGAACGCCGGGTTCTCCGCGTACATCCGCAGCACCAGCCGGGCCGCGTCGCACACCCGCCGCACCGGCTCGTGCTCCTCGCCGCCCTCGGCCAGGAAGGCGGTCATCTCGGCCAGGCAGCGCTCGTGGTCGGGGAAGACCACGTCCTCCTTGGAGGGGAAGTAGCGGAAGAACGACCGCCGTCCGACCCCCGCGAGCGCCACGATGTCGTCGACCGTGGTCCGTTCGTAGCCGCGTTCCAGGAACAGCCGGAAGGCCGCCGCGACCAGGGCGTCCCGCATCGGCGGCTTCGCGGCGGGGGCCGCGCTGCTGGAACTCATGGACGCGAACGTAGCACCCGCGCGGGCCGGAACGGCACTCGGTGCACGGCCATCGGGGTACTGAGTGCTCCTGGTCGTCCCGCGTCTGTCCCGGCCCGGCTGAACCGACGGGCCACCGCAGCCGTATCACTGGCCGGGGATCGCTGCCCGGGGATCGCGGAAGGAGAGCGGCGTGCCGACACCGCCGGATGCCGAGGAGCCGCAGCGCGGCCCGGTCCTGGAACCCGTCCGGGTGCTGCGGCCCCGGCGCTTCGACGCCCTCGCCGAACTGATGCGGGAGATACGCCAGGACGCCGAGGGCTACGAGGCCGTCACCCCGGAGCCGCGCACGGTCCGGGCCGAGGAGGAGACGCAGGAACTGCCGCCGGTGCGCACACCCGGCGCCCGCACCGGTACCGGACTGCGCCGGGCCGCCGTCGCGGCCGTCGTCGGCGCCGCCGCCCTCGTCGGCTTCGGCGGCGCCCTGCTGCTGCCCGGCCGCGGTGACGCCGCCCCGAGCGCCGGGCCGTCCCGCTCCGCCCCGAGCGCGCCATCGGCGGCGAGCGCTCCCGCCGCCGACCCCGACGGCGCCGGCACCCTGCGCGAGGGCGCCGGCGGACCCGAGGTCGTCGCGCTCCAGCAACGCCTGCTGCGCATCCCGGACGTCTATCGCGACGGCTCAACCGACGGCCGCTACGACGCCGTGCTCGCCGCGGCCGTGGCCCGCTTCCAGCTCTGGTACGGCATCAGGGGGGACGAGACCGGCGTCTACGGCGACGACACCCGTCGCGACCTGGAGTCCCGCACAAACCGGGGCGACGGCTGACCGCACCCGAACGGCCGGGCGGGGCACGGAAGAAACGGAAGAAGGTGCGGGGCCTCGTCGGGCGCCGGGCGCACGGCCGCCGGGACGAGGCTCAGCGGCCGGCGGCCTGCGCGACCAGGGCCTCGGTGACCGCGCGGACGCTGCGGGCGATGTACTGGAGTTGCCGGATCTCGGCCGCGTACATCTTGATCGTGTGCTCGATGACCGACTCGGGCATGCCCAGCGTGGGCAGTTCGGACCGGGCGGTCTGCAATGCCGTACGGGCCACCCGCATCTCGTGGTGGACCTGGATCTGGGCATGCCGGGCGAGCAGCACCGGGTGCCGGATCAGCGCCGGGTAGCCGGCGTAGCGGGCCGGTACCAGTTCGCGCAGCCACTTGGCCGCCGAGCGCTCCCAGTCGTAGCTGCCGGGCGGCTTGACCTGGCAGGGCCAGTCCGGACTGATGCGCGTGGTCGTCAGGGGCATGATCATCGCTTCCGGGTGTGCTGCGTCGTGCGGGGTGGTGCGAAGGGTTCGGGCGGCCCCGGCCTAGGGGATGACCGGGGCCGCCACGGGCGAATCGCGCAGGCGATGCCCCACCGAACACCCCAGGTGCCGACGTGGGTAGGGAACGACGGCTCGGGGTGCTCGTAGCGGGGCCCCGGGGGCCGGAGCCGACGCGGTGAGCGGTGCGGCGGCGTGCGCATGGGCGGTCCGGCTTTCTCGGGGCGGTGCGACAGGTGCGTCCTGGGGTGCGGAACGCGCCCGGAAGGAAGCCGGGTGCGATCTGTTGAGCAGTATTTATATATGCCGTCGTCTTGGCAAGGAGCATGAAAACATTCATGCCTGATCTGTGGTGAATGGTCCCGATCGGTCCCGGTGACCGGACGCCGTGCTGCTCTTGGGGCTCAGTCCTTCAGGAAGAACTGGTGCTGCTCGGCGACCTGTTCGTACTCCTCCAGACGGGCCTGGGTACGCTCCGGATCGGCGTCCGTCATGGCCTGCAGCAGCGCCGCGGACAGCACGCCGGGGGCGGCATAGGAATCGAAGACCAGCCGCGAGCCGGTACCGGTGGCGAAGGTGACGTCCGCCTCGTCGGCCAGTGCCCCGAGCGCCAGATCGGTCACCAGGGCGACCCGCAGCCCGGCGCCGCGCGCGACCCGGATCGCGGTAAGGGTCTCCTGCGCGTGCCGGGGCATGCCGAACGCCAGGATCCAGGTGCCGCCCGCCTCACGCGACTGCAGCAGCGCGTCGTACGCCACGCTCCCGCCGCGGGTCACCAGCCGCACGTCGGGATGGATACGGCGGGCGGCATAGGCGAAGTACTCGGCGAGCGACACGGAGATGCGCAGCCCGAGCACGGTCAGCGGGGTCGAACGGGACAGCTCGCGGCCCACCCGGATCACCCGGTCCGGATCGGCGAAGTCCCGCCGCAGATTCTCCAGGTTCGCGATCTCGGCGTCGACGGCCGCCTGGAGTTCGTTGCGCATCTCCTCGGCCGCCCCCGGACCGCCGCCGGGGAGGGCGGCCAGCGCGATCGACTGGAGCCGCTCCCGCAACGCGGGGTAACCGCTGAAGCCCACGGCCGCGGCGAACCGGGTCACCGAGGGCTGGCTCACGCCCACCCGCTCGGCGAGATCGGTGATCGACAGGAACGCGGCCTCGGTGATGTGCTCGATCAGGTACTGGGCGATCCGCCGCTGGCCCGGGGACAGCCCGTGGCCGTCGAAAAGCTCTCTGAGCTGGGAGGTCGGTGCGGCTTCCGCCTCCGGCACGGTCTTGCCCGAGGTGATCGCGGACGCCTGGGCGCGCGCCTGCTGCGGCGATGGCACCGTGGTGCCTCCTTTGTCTCCCACGAAGACTCAACATAGCTCACGGACCGTGGCGACCAGGGGCGCAGCTCAGCGCCGGTAGATCATGATCGAATGACCGACCTGGTCGACGGGGCGGCTGCTGCCGATCAGTTCGGCCAGCCTTCCACGGGCCTTGGCGACCGACGAGTCGGACACGACCAGCACCCCGCGCACCTCGGACGGCGGCACCCGGCGTGGATCGTCCGCGTGGATGCCGTAATAGGCGGGTACCCCACTGCCCTTGTAGACGAGCCAGATCCGCTCGCCCCGGTACCGCTCGGCGAGCCGGTCCGCGAGCCGGCCCAGGTCCTGACCCCAGTCCACGTTGGAGTCGTGCAGCCGCAGCCGGGTGTGCCCCGGCCCGCCGAACGCCTCGTTGGAGTACGGCAGATAGGCAGGGTAGGTCCGCAGCGAACTGACGGCGACGAACAGCACCAGCGCCCCCGTCACCACCGGCCCCCACCGCCACCGCGCCGCGAGCACACCGGCCGCCGCGACCGCCAGGAACATCGGCACGAACACGGCGTAGCGGGTGCCGAAGTCCCGTGACCCGGTCATCGCCGCGGCCAGCAGCACCGCGGGCGGCAGCAGCAGATACGGCGCCGCGGGCCGCAGCCGGCGCACCGCCACGACCGCCGCGGACCCGGCCGCCCCCAGCGCGAGCAGCCCGAGGGGCGTCTTCACCAGCAGGGCGGCCGGAAGGTAGTACCACAGGGAGCCCGTGTACAGCCGCCCGAACAGGAAACCCTGCCACGGGTGGTCCTCCAGGCCGAACTGCATCCGCATCCCCACCCGGTACACCTCCGGGAACGGCAGCAGCCCGACCAGGCGCCCGCGCAGCCCGTGCAGGGCGGGCACGGACTCGGCGGGAGCGAGGCGCAACCGCGGATCGACCACCAGACAGACGGCCCACACCACGGCGACCGCGGTCACCGCCACGACCGCCGCCCCGGCCGCGCAGGCCGCCCATGTCGCGCGCCGGCCGGTCCGCCCCGCGGCGCCCCGGGCATGCCGCACCGACACCGCGGCCAGCAGCATCAGCACCACAACGGCGGGCAGCGCGCTCATCTTGGTCGCCACGGCGGCGCCGAGCGCCGCCCCGGCGAGCGGCAGACACCGCCAGGGCCGCCGCCGCGCCCGCCACACCAGCCAGACCGACGTCAGCACGAACCCGGCCGCCGGAACGTCGAGCGTGGCCAGCGAGCCATGGGCGATGACGTCCGGGGAGAAGGCGTACAGGGCGAGCGCGACCAGCCCGCCCACCGTTCCGGTGACCTCGCGCGCGAAGGCCAGGACGACCAGCCCGAACAGCAGCGTCAGCGTGATCACCGGCAGGCGGGCCCACAGCATCAGCCGCCACGGGTCGTTGCCGGACTCGTACAGCAGATGCCGCCCCACCCGGCCCTGTGTACCGGTGTACGAGGAGTCGTAGTGCGGATCGGCCACCGCCACCCCGGCCATGACGACGAGCTTGCCGAGCGGCGGGTGTTCGGGATTGAGCCGCAGCCGGTGCTCGTGCAGATAGTCGGTGGCGGCGGCCACGTACACCGGCTCGTCGATGGTCGGCGTCTGCTGCACGGCCGCGGTCACCATCGCCACGGCCGACTGCCCGAGCAGCAGCACCGCGAGGAGCGGCACCGGCCAGCGCCGCGGGCGGCGCAGCACGGCGCGCAGCCGCGACCCCGACGCGGCCTTCGTGCGCGCCGGGAGCGGCGGGGTCCCGCCGCCGTCGGGCGCCTCGGAGGTCTTGGCCGCCTCGGATGCCTCGGGGATCTCGGGTGCCTCGGGTGCCTCGGGGACTTCGGGTGCGCTGACCGAGCGCTGTTCGGGTGCCATCTTCCGCCCCGCGGTGCCGAGTCCGACGGCGGCCGGAGCGATCCGGGGCCGCGTCCCGGCCCCGCCCGCCGCCCCGCTCCCGCCGCCGGGCACGTCACCGCTTCACGAGTCGTACCGGCAGACCCTCTGCCGTATCCACCGGTACGGCCCGCAACCGGCCGCGGTTCAGCCCGATGCGGCCGAATCGCCCACGGGCGAGGGCCCGCGGTGCGCCGATGAGTTCCCGCGTGGCCCGGAGTCCCCACCTGGACGCCCCCGCCGCCGGGCGGGGCAGGAGGGAACACCGGACCATGTCCGACGACGAGAGACAGATCCGCGGCCTGATCACCCGCTGGGCCGAGGCCGTCCACCGCGGCGACCTCGACGGCGTGGTCGCCGCGCACACCGAGGACGTCGTGCTGTTCGACGTGCCGCCGCCGCACGACGGGGTGCGCGGACTCGCCGCCTACCGGAAGGTCTGGCCGCCCTTCTTCATCTGGCAGGCACAGGGCGCCTGTTTCGAGATCGACTCCCTTGACGTGACAGCCGGCACCGATGTCGCCTTCGCACACGCCCTGTTGCGCTGCGGCACCCCGGCCGAACTCGCCGAACACCCCACCCGGCGGCTGCGCCTGACCATCGGACTGCGCAAACGGGACGGCCGCTGGCTGATCGCCCACGAACACCACTCGTTCCCGCACGGCTGACCGGCGCGCCGGTCCAGGATGGCGCGGCCGGGTATGAGTTCGGCGAGAAGGACGCCCGATGTGGCACGCGCCACTCAGTGCCGGGCTTGTTGTGGGGAACAGTGCTGGGTATGACACAGCTCGGTCTGCCCGACGACATCCTCGCCTGCCTCTTCGACCTGGACGGCGTCGTCACCAAGACGGCCGTCGTGCACGCCGCCGCCTGGAAGGAGACGTTCGACGCCTTCCTGCGCGAGCGGGACGGCGAGGACTTCCGCCCCTTCGACGCCACCGCCGACTACGCCGAGTACGTCGACGGCCGCCCCCGGGCCGACGGCGTGCGCACCTTCCTGGCCGCCCGCGGCATCGAACTGCCCGAGGGACATCCCGACGACCCGCCCGACGCCGCCACGGTGCACGGCCTCGGCAACCGCAAGAACCGGCTGCTCCTGGCGAAGATCCGCACCGAGGGCGTCGAACCGTACGAGGGCACCCTGCGCTATGTCGAGGCCGTCCGGGCCCACGGGCTGCGCACCGCGATCGTCTCCTCCAGCGCCAACACCGTGGACGTGCTGCACTCGATCGACGCCGAGCACCTCTTCGACGTCCGTATCGACGGTGTGGTCGCCGCCGCTCGCCGGCTGCCGGGCAAGCCGCACCCCGACACCTTCCTCGCCGCCGCCCGCGATCTGGGCGTGCCACCGGCGCGGGCCGCCGTGTTCGAGGACGCCCTGGCCGGGATGGAGGCGGGCCGCGGCGGGCACTTCGGGTACGTCGTCGGCATCGACCGCGTCGGCCGGTCCGACGCCCTGTACGCGCACGGCGCCGACGTGGTCGTCACGGACCTGGCCGAACTGGGGGGCAAGGAGTGATCACCCAACGGGCGTACGCCGTCGAACCGTGGGCCGTGCGCGAGACGGACCTCGGCCTCGACGTCCTGGCGCAGAGCGAGTCCGTGTTCGCCCTGTCCAACGGGCACGTCGGCTGGCGCGGCAACCTCGACGAGGGCGAACCGCACGGGCTGCCCGGCAGCTACCTCAACGGCGTGCACGAACTGCACCCGCTGCCGTACGCCGAAGCCGGCTACGGCTACCCGGAGTCCGGCCAGACCGTCATCGACGTCACCAACGGCAAGATCCTGCGGCTGCTGGTCGACGACGAGCCGTTCGACCTGCGCTACGGCCGGCTCGTCCGCCACGAGCGGACGCTGGACCTGCGCCGCGGCGTCCTGGAGCGGACCTGCGAGTGGACCTCACCGGCCGGTTCGACCGTCCGGGTCCGCTCGACCCGGCTGGTCTCGCTCACCCAGCGGGCGGTGGCCGCCGTGGCCTACGAGGTGGAGGCCGTCGGACGCCGCACCCGCGTGGTGATCCAGTCGGAACTGGTCGCCAACGAGCAACTGCCCGAGTCCGACGCCGATCCGAGGGCGGCGAGGGCGCTCCAGTCGCCGCTGGAGCCGGAGGAGGACTTCGCCTGCGGCCACCGGCTGCGGCTGGTGCACCGCACCCGGCGCAGCGGCCTGCGGGTCGCCGTGGCCGCCGACCACACGGTCGACGGGCCCGAGGGGACCACGACACACAGCGAGAGCACCCCCGACGTGGCCCGGCTGACGGTCACCTCCGTGCTGGAGCCGGGCGCGCGGCTGCGGGTGCAGAAGCTGGTCGCGCACGGCTGGTCAGGGACCCGCTCCCTGCCCGCGATGAGCGACCAGGTCGACGCCGCCCTCGCCGCCGCGGCGCACGGCGGCTGGCCGGGCCTCCTCAGCGAACAGCGTGCCTTCCTGGACGACTTCTGGGAGCGCGCGGACGTCGAGGTGGACGGTGACGAGGAGATCCAGCAGGCCGTCCGGTTCGCGCTGTTCCATGTGCTGCAGGCCGGTGTCCGCGCCGAACGCCGGGCGATTCCGGCGAAGGGGCTGACCGGTTCCGGCTACGACGGGCACGCGTTCTGGGACACGGAGATGTTCGTGCTGCCCGTCCTCACCTACACCGCGCCCGAGGCCGTCGCCGAGGCGCTGCGCTGGCGGCACGACACACTGCCCGCCGCCCGCGAACGTGCGGCCCAACTCGGTCTGGAGGGCGCCGCGTTCCCCTGGCGCACCATCGCGGGCTCGGAAGGATCGGCGTACTGGCCGGCCGGCACCGCCGCCTTCCATGTGAACGCGGGCATAGCCGACGCCGTGGTGCGCTACGTGACGGTCACGGGGGACAGGCGCTTCGAACGCGAGGCGGGGGTGGAACTGCTGGTGGAGACCGCCCGGCTGTGGCGCTCCCTTGGCCACCACGACCAGCACGGTGCCTTCCACATCGACGGCGTGACCGGCCCGGACGAGTACAGCGCGGTCGTCGACGACAACACGTACACCAACCTCATGGCCCGCGCGAACCTGCTGGCCGCAGCCGACGCCGTCGAACGCCATCCGCGGCAGGCGGACCTGCTCGGCGTCGACGCGGAGGAGAGCGCCGCCTGGCGGGACGCGGCCGAGGCCATGCACATTCCCTACGACGACGAACTCGGCGTGCACGAACAGCACGCCGGCTTCACCCGCCACCAGCGCTGGGACTTCGCCCGCACCCGACCCGACCAGTACCCGCTGCTGCTGCACTTCCCGTACTTCGACCTCTACCGCAAGCAGGTGGTCAAGCAGGCCGACCTGGTGCTGGCCATGTACACATGCGGCGCGTTCTTCGACGAGGAGCACGTCGCGCGGAACTTCGCCTACTACGAGGCGCTCACCGTGCGGGACTCCTCCCTGTCGGCGTGCTGCCAGGCCGTCATCGCCGCCCAGGCGGGCCATCTCGGGCTCGCCCACGACTACGCGGCCGAGGCCGCGCTGATGGATCTGGCGGACCTGGAGCACAACACGCGCGACGGGCTGCACATCGCGTCGCTGGCCGGTACCTGGATGGCCCTGGTGGCGGGCTTCGGCGGGCTGCGCGCGCACGGCGACGGGGTGCGGTTCGCGCCGCGGCTGCCCGAGCGGATCAGCCGGCTCGCCTTCAGCCTGTGTCTGTTCGGCCGTCGCCTGCGCGTGGAGATCCACGCGGACAAGGCGACCTACACGCTGCTGGACGGGCCGCCGCTCGCGCTGCAGCACCACGGGGAACCGGTGACGGTGCGCACCGAAGGACCGGTGATCCGCGCCGTGCCACCGTTCACGCCGGCCCCGGCCCCGGCGCCCGACCAGCCCGAGCACCGCCGCCCGCACCACGCCTGACGGACCGACACCGGCCCCTGCCCGAGGCGGGCCCGGCACGGGGCGGCATCCCCGGGCAGCCCGGCCGCCGGGCCTCCCGTAGACCCGCGTCCGTGCCGGTTCACCGGTGGTGCGCACCGAAGGACCGGTGATCCGCGCCGTGCCACCGTTCACGCCGGCCCCGGCGCCCGACCAGCCCGAGCACCGCCGCCCGCACCACGCCTGACGGACCGACACCGGCCCCTGCCCGAGGCGGGCCCGGCACGGGGCG
>NZ_JBIALO010000002.1:404551-465794 GCF_042873595.1 Streptomyces sp. NPDC004629
CGGCATCACCGGGCAGCCCGGACGCCGGGCCTCCCGTAGACCCGCGTCCGTGCCGGTTGCTCAAAGGAGGAGGCTTGTCAGTGGGGTCAGGAGGTCGTTCGTGGCGTCGGCGGCGGACAGGGTTGACAGGGCGCCCAGGGCGAGGACGGCGAGTGCGGCGGTCCACAGATGTGGGGGCGGTGCCGTCTGGAGGGCGGCGATCCGTCGGGTGACGGCACGGTCCGTGAACCCGAGAGCACACGCCGTCCGGGCGCGGCCCGCGCTGAGCGCGGCCCGGGCCAGGGCGCGCGCGGTGGTCCCGCGGTCCCCGACCGCTCCCGCGGCCTGCTCGTCGGCCCAGCGCTCCACCAGGAACGCCACGGCCCGGCGGGTCGGGGCGAGCAGCGGATCGGCCGCGGCGGCCAGCGCGACCGCCGTCATCAACGCCCCGTGGCGGTGGGCGAGATGGGCCCGCTCATGGGCGAGCAGCACCCGCCGCTCGGCCGGCTCAAGCGCGCCCAGCATGGCGGAGGTCACCAGGATCCGTCCCGGACGGCCCGGGATGGCGAACGCCTGCGGCACGGGGGAGGCGGCGACGATCAGCTCGGTGTCCGCGGGATGCCCCTGGGCAAGGCGCCGCAGGGCCCGCCGGGTGGCGCGTTCGGCCCGCACCGCGCGGTGCACCCGCCAAGCGACGACGGCCAGCGCCGCGCACGCCGCGATGCCGATCGCCTCCGGCACCGGGTCGGCCAGCCGGTGCCCGTCCTCGCGGGCCTCGGCGACCACCGAGGGCGCGCTGCCGACCAGCGCGGTGGCGAGCAGCACCAGGGACCAGGTGGTGGCCGCTGCGGTGAGCACGGCCGCGGCGGTGAGCACGCGGGCGGCCAGCGCCGGGGCCATCCGGCGGCCGATCACCGGGCTGACGGCGGGCAGCAGCAGCGACAGCAGCAGTGGTGTGTAGACGTCCACCCTCATGCGCCGCCCCCGCCCAGCAGGTCGCGCAGGGCCCGCTCCTCCTCGGCGCTCAGCCCGGTCACGAACTGCTGGAGGGCGGCGATCGGGTCAGGGCCGCGGTCCAGGGCCTCGTGCATGGCCTCGGCGGTCAGCTCGGCCGCGTTCTTCGCCGGCCGGTACGCGCCGCGCCGCCCGTCGGCGTCCCGCAGCACAAGCCCCTTGTCGTACAGCCGTTTGAGGATGGTGTGCACCGTGTTGTAGGCGAGCCCGCCGTCGATGTCCGCCTGGACCTCGGCGGGGGTCAGCGGCCGTTCGGTCGCCCAGAGCGCGGCCAGCACCTCGCTCTCCAACTCCCCGGCGCTGCGCCGTTCCGCCCTGCCGCGGGAATCCGTGCCAGCCATGCCCCCAACCTTACAGCGCGTAGGGCCGTCCTACTTATGGCCGTAGACGCGCCGCACGGCCATCCGAGGAGGGTTATTTTGCTCGTGTTTGTCCTCGGCTCCCGCCCTCGGTACTACAGCCTGTAGGGTATCGGAAACCCTACACACTGTAGGGCTGGAGGGGTGGATGATGGCCGACAGCGCGAACGTCACGCTCACCGGGACACGCCGCGACGGACGGCGCCCCCGATCCGGAGCCACCCGCACGTTCCGCGCGGACCGCCCGCTGGCCGCGGTGGCCGCCGCCTTCACCCTCGCGCAACTCGTCCTCGTACGGCCCGCCATGGGCCTCGGCTGGGACGAGACCGTGTACGTCAGCCAGGTCAGCGGGCACGCCCCCGCCGCCTTCTTCAGCGCGCCCCGCGCCCGCGGCATCTCCCTGCTCGTCGCGCCCGTGACCAGCTGGTCCTCGTCCACGCCGCTGCTGCGCGGCTACCTCGCCGTGCTCTCCGGGCTCGCCCTGTTCCTGGCGCTGCGCGCCTGGCGTGGCCTGTTCCCAATCCGCGTCCTGGCCCTCGCGGGCGCCCTGTTCGCCTCCCTGTGGGTGACGCTCTTCTACGGCCCGCAGGCCATGCCCAACTACTGGGTCGCGGTCGGCGCGCTCGCCGCCGTGGCCTGTTTCCTGCGCGCCCGCGCCGACCGGGCCGACCGCGCCGCGCTGTGGGGCCTGGCCGCGAGCGCGGCGCTGATGGCCTGGATGCGGCCCACCGACGCGGCCTGGACCACCCTGCCGCTGCTCGCCGCCGCCCTGTACCGCCGCCACTGGCGCCCGCTCGCCGCCCTCCTGGCCGGTCTCGCGGCCGGCGCCGCCGAGTGGGTCATCGAGGCGTACGTGAGCTACGGCGGCCTCGCACGGCGGCTGTCCGACGGCTCGGACATCCAGGGCGGCCTCGGCTGGCACCTCGCCGTCGCCGACCAGCTGCGCAGCCTCGGCGGCCGTGCCCTGTGCCGGCCGTGCACCGGGGCGATGCCGCATCCGCTGGTCACGGTGTGGTGGTTCGTGCTGCCCGTGCTCGCCCTGTACGGCCTGGCCGTCGCCGTACGGGCCCGGCGCACCGCCGGCACCCTGCTGCCCTCGGTCTGCGCGGCCACCGCCGCCTTCCCCTATCTGTTCCTGATCGGATACGCGGCGCCCCGCTTCCTGCTGCCCGCCTACGCCCTGCTCGCCATCCCGGTGGCCGGCGCGCTCGTCCACCTCGTGACCGTGACCGGCCGGGCCCGGCGGACGGCGGCCGTCGGCCTGGTCGCGGCCGGGCTCGTCGCACACCTCGCGGTGCAGATCGCCGTGCTGGAGCACACCGTCGCCCGCACCACGGCCGCCCACCGCGACTGGGCGCGCACCGCGGCCGAACTGCACCGCCTGGGCGTCCGGCCGCCCTGCCTGCTCACCGGGCACGACGCCATCCCGATCGCCTTCTACGCCGGCTGCTCCTCGGCCGCGACCTCGGGCCACAACGCCAACACCACCCGGGCGGGCATCGAACAGGCCGCGCGCCACACCCCCGTGGCCACGCTCGTGACGGCGGGCGGCCGGCCACCCGCGTACGCGCGCTCCTGGCCGTCCACGGCCTTCGGAGAACTGCGCCTCTATCACGTCACACCGAAGGCGGGCTCATGACGGCCTCCGCGGACCTCGCCGCCGCAACCGGCCGGCGGCGCGCCTACTGGCACACCGGCTGCTGCCTCGCCGTCCTCGTCGTCGCCGCCTGTCTGGCCCGGCGGCACTGGCCGACCGTCGAGACGGGCGCCGTGCGTCTGGCCGTCGCCGACCAGGGCTGGCTGCTGGTGGGCGCCACCGCGACGGTCGCCACCTGGATGTCCTCGGCACTCGCCCAGCAGGGCGCGGTGCCGCGCCGGCTGCCCGGCGGCCGGCTGGTGGCCGCGCAGTTCGCCGCCTCCGCCGCCAACCATGTGCTGCCCGCCGGCCTCGGCGCGGGTGCCGTCAACCTCCGCTTCCTGATGCGCTGCGGGCTCCCGGCGGGCCGCGCGGCGAGCGCCCTCGCGGTCAAGGCCACCGCGGGCGCCGCCACCCGCGGCGCGCTGATCGCGGCGCTCGCCGCGGCCTGCCCGGGTCTGCTGCGCCTGCCGCGCATCCCTCCGGTCGCGTGCGGCGCCGCTCTCGCCGCGGTCGCCCTCCTTGCGGTGCTGCCGCGCACCCGGCTGTGGCCCCGCTGCCGACGGGCCGTCGGGGCGGTGCTCGCCGACGTCCGCGCCGTGCACGCGAACCCGCCGCGCGCCGCCGCCCTGTGGGGCGGCTCGCTGGCCTTCGCCGCGCTGCACTCCCTGGTGCTGATCGCCGTCACCCAGGCCGTCGAACTGCCGCTGTCCCCGCTCCGGGTGGCACTGCTGTACCTCGCCGCCAGCAGCGCCGCCGCGCTGCTGCCCACCCCGGGCGGCATCGGCTCCCTGGACGCCGCGCTCGCCTTCGCGCTCACCGTCAACGGGGCCTCGGGCGCCGCGGCGGCCTCCGCCGTGCTCGGCTACCGTCTGCTGACCGTGTGGCTGCCCCTGGTTCCGGGCCTGCTGGTTCTGGGGGTGCTGATGCGGCGCAACGCGCTGTGAGCGGCACGGCGTTTCCCGCGGGCCCGCATCAGGTAGGAGTCGGATGTCGGCGACGGCCCAACCAGCCGCCGGACAAGCCGAGCAACGGCGAACAGCGCTGAACGATGACGATGACCACTGAACAGCGCTGAACGATGACGAACGACCACGAACGAGGGGGAATGCCATGGTGGGAGACGACACCGGCGGGCGGCTGGGGGAGGAGTTCTTCACACCCGGCAGCGCGTCCTTCACCGAGTTCCTCGCCGCGCACCGGCCCGAGCTGCTGCCGACGCGCCGCCCCTTCCCGGACGGGGTACGGGCCGCGGACGACCGGTTTCCGCACGGCACCACGGTCCTCGCCCTCGCCTACCGCGACGGCGTGCTGATCGCGGGTGACCGCCGGGCCACCATGGGCAACCTGATCGCCCAGCGCGACCTGGAGAAGGTGCACCCCGCGGACGACCACGCGGCCGTCGCCTTCGCCGGCACGGTCGGGCTTGCGCTTGACATGGTGAAGCTCTATCAGGTCGAGCTGGCGCACTTCGAGAAGATAGAGGGCATCCCCATGACCCTCAGCGCCAAGGCGACCCGGCTGGCCGGCCTGATCCGGCAGAACCTCGGCCAGGCCATGCAGGGTCTCGCGGTCGTGCCCCTGCTCGCCGGATACGATCCGTCGGCGCCCGAGGGGCGGCGGGGCCGCATCTTCAGCTTCGACGTGGCCGGCGGCCGCTACGAGAAGTCCGACTTCCACGCGGAGGGCTCCGGTTCCCCGTACGCGCGTGGCGCGCTGAAGAAGCTGTTCCGGCCCGGCATGCCCCGCCGTGACGCCGCCCTCGCGGCCCTCCAGGCGCTGTACGACGCGGCGGACGACGACTCGGCGACCGGCGGTCCCGACATCAACCGGCGGATCTTCCCCCAGGTCTCGGTCATCACCGAGGACGGCTTCGAGCGGCTGTCCGAGACCGAGACGGAAGCGCTCAGCCACGACATGGTGGAACAGCGCCGCAGCCGCCCGGACGGCCCCGGCGCCACCCCCTGACCGGGTTGCGGCGCACGGGCGGTCGCCGACGAGTCGCTAGGGAAGGTCCGTCTCCAGGCGGTAGGCGTGGCCGCGCAGGGTGGAGATCCGGGGCAGCCGCACCGGATGCGGCGCGGTCCGGGTCGCGTCGGCCAGACGGCGGCGCAGGCTCGCCACGGTGACGTCGAGCGCCGCCGCCGTTCCTGAAGGGTCCTCCTCCCGTGCCCGTGCCGCCAGGAGTTGCCCGGTCACGGCCGTGTCCCGGTGCCGGGCGAGCACGACGAGCACGGCGAACTCCTCGGGCGGCAGCGGGACTTCGGCGTCGCCCAGGGTGCAGCGCCGGGCCGCCACTTCGATCATGAGGTCGCCGAGGCGTACCGGATCGCTCAGCGGGGCGGCCGAGTACCGGGGGCGCAGATGTACCCGCAGCCGGCTCAGGAGCGCGTCGAGGCCGAACGGTTTCGTCAGATGGTCGTCGGCGCCCGCCTCCCGCCCGGCGACCACGTCGGCGCCGTCCTCGCGGGAGGTGAACACGACGATCCGCAGGTGGGGGAGCCGGTCCCGTACCCTGCGGGCGACATCGAGGCCGTCCATGTCCGGCAGCCCCAGGTCCAGCAGCAGCGCGTCGTACGGCGCCCGTTCGGCCTCGGCCAGCGCATCCGCCCCGGTGCGGCTCCAGGTCGGCGCATAGCCGTTGCCGCGCAGCCCGCTCTCCAGCCGGCGGCCGGTCGTGTCGTCGTCCTCGACGAGGAGAACGCGGAAGGGGCGGGGGTCCGGTACTGCCGCGGGTGTGCGCATGACCGCCAGCGTAGAGCCGGCCCCCGGGGAGGGAGCGGCGGCCGGCGGTCAGGATGCGTTCGGGTTTCGCCGTCGGCCACCGGCTGTCCGCCGTGTTGTTCGCCCTCGCCCTCGCCCTCGCCATCGCGGCGGTCGGCGTCGCCCACTTCGCGCGCGGCCTCGACGCGTTGCTGAGCTTCTGGATCGCCTACGTCCTCACCCGCCCGCTCGGCGCCTCGGTCGGCGACTACCTCTCGCAGCCGGCCGGCGACGGCGGCCCGGGGCTGGGCCGGGCGCCGCGCGAGCGGCAGCCCGAGACCCGCCCCGCCGTGCCCGTCACACGTCCCGGCCGTCGGCGTCGGGCAGTGAGACGTCCAGTACCGCGGCGGCCACGTCGGGCGTCGCCGGCCGCAGGGCCGTCGCCCCGTCCGGGGCGGACACCGTGTCGAAGTCCTCGTCGCGCAGGCCGCGGCGCAGGACGATCACGCAGGGCGTGATCGTCCTCGACGACCAGGATCTTGGGACGCATCTTCCTCGCTCGTCGCGTTCCTCGCGTTCGTTGCGTTCATCGCGCCTGTCGTGCTCGCCGTGCCGGTGACGAGCCGTGCGGGCAGCCACCGGGCCACCGCGTACAGGCAGACACCGAGCCAGCCGGCGGCGAACAGCCAGCCGCCGAGCACGTCGGTGAACCAGTGCACCCCGAGATGGACCCGGGTGAGCCCGACCAGCACGCCCCAGCAGCCGACGGCCAGGCACAGGGGCGTTCTGCCGCGCGGGGCGCGCACACAGATCACGAGGATCACCAGCCCGGCGGTGAGGGCCGCCGTGGTGCTGTGGCCCGAGGGGAAGGCCCAGCCCGAGGCGTGCGTCCGCCAGTCGGGCCGGGGCGGGCGGGCCCGTGCGACCAGGTCCATGACGCCGTAGCGCGCGGCCTGTCCCGCGCCGAGGCAGGCCGCGCCCAGCAGCACGGCGGCCAGCCGCTGCCGCACGGTGCGCCCCGCGACCAGCGCGGCCACCACCACCAGGGCGTACGGCAGCACGCCCGTGCCGGTGGCGGTCAGCCCCCGGGCCACGGCCAGCGCCACGGCCGGGCGGTGACCGAGGGACCAGCGCAGCAGGGCCTCGTCCGGGAACAGCGGGGCGCCGTGGACGCCGGCCACGACCGCGGCCAGCACTCCGAAGGCGGTCCAGGCGGCGAGCCCGATGCCGCCCGCGAGTCCGGCGATGCCCTTGCGGTTCATGACACCAGCAGCGGGCGCAGCCGGGTCGCCGACAGCCGTCGGGCGAGCCCGCTCGGCCATCGCCGCAGCACCGTCATCGACACGAACGCGACGAGCCCGCCGAGCACGGCGCCCGCGAGAACGTCGTGCGGGTAGTGGACGCCGATCCACACCCGGGAGACCGCCATGGCGGCGGCGGCCAGGGCGGCGACGGCGCCCAGCCGGCGGGAGACGAAGCAGAGGGCCACCGCCGCGGCGGCCGCGATCGCCGCGTGATTGCTCGGGAACGACCAGTCGTCCGGCGCCGGACACGCCTCCAGCGTGCTGACCCGCAGGCTCCGGCATGGCCGGCTCTCCCGCACCAGCGCCTTGAGCCCGGTGTCCACGCCGAACGCCGCGAGCACGGCCAGGGGAACGGCCAGGGCCGTCATGGCAGGCTGCGCCCCCGCGCGGCGCGAGCGCCACCAGCCGATGGTCATCAGCACCGCGAAGAGGGCCAGGCCGTAGGCCGACCAGGCCGTCACCGCGTCGTCGAGCCAGCCGGGTGAGCGGTGCGCCAGCCCCACGACGTCCGTGTAGGACTCCCCGTCGAGCGCCGCGGGCGAGAACGCGAGGATCATCGGGCCTCCTTCGCCGCCTTGCGGGAACGCAGCACCTCGGCGACGAGCGGGAGCAGGGACACCACCACGATCACCGCGATCACCGGCAGCAGGTATCTGTCGATGTCCGGGACGGAGGAGCCCAGGGCATACCCGGCGAGGGTCAGGCCGGCGCTCCACACCAGTCCGCCGATCACCTGCCACATCGTGAACGTCCGGGCGGGCACGCCGAGTGCCCCGGCCATCGGATTGAGCACCGTGCGCACCACGGGCACGAACCGGGCGAGGACGATCGCCTTCGCGTGCCCGTAGCGGTCGAGCAGTTCCTCGGCGCGCCGCGCACCCTCGTGCAGCCGCGCCGAGCGGCTGCGCGCGAGCAGCGTGCGGCCCGCGTTGCGGCCGAGCAGATACCCGCACTGCGAGCCGGTCAGCGCCCCCGCCGCGGCGGCGACCAGCAGCGGCGCCAGGGACAGCCGCAGTCCCTGGTCGGCGGTGCCGGTGCACAGCAGGCCCGCCGTGAACAGCAGTGAGTCGCCGGGCAGGAAGAAACCGATCAGCAGCCCCGTCTCGGCGAAGAGCACCACGCCGACGCCCAGCACGCCGAAGGCGGCCAGCAGCGAGTGGGCATCCAGCACGTTGACAGCGAGCTGCGACGACAGATGTGCACCAGTGATCATCGTCGCGCGCCCCTTCATTCGACTACATGGACGTAGACGGTCTACGGGACTGTAGACGATCGACGGGCGTTCCGCGTTCCCGTGGCCGGTCGCGTGGTTCCCCCGGCCGCTTCGGGGCGCTGTGTGTCAGCCTCGCAGGCCCAGGTCGCCGCGCCGGCGGATGAGTTGTTTCTCCGGGTCGCCCGTGTACGACCACGGGGTGCGGGTGGCCCGGCGGCCCATCATGTGCATTACGGCCGCGGCGATGTCCGTGGTGCCCGCGTGGCAGGCCGCATGGGCGAGATGGCTCAGGTCGCGCAGCTCGGCCGGGGCCACGGCGACGTCGCCCCGGCCCGCGAGCCAGCGGTGCCAGGTGCGGCGCACATCGCCGACCGCGCCGTCGTTGCTCCAGTGCTGGCCCATGCCGACCGCCGCATGCTGCCCCGTAGCGCGGTCCAGGGCGTACCGGAACTCCTCGACCCGGGCGTACTGCACCAGCACCGGCAGCGCACAGCCGGGCGGCGCCACTCCCGCCGCGTCCCGGGCGAAGTCGTACATCAGGCCATGGCTGCCGTGCCAGCGCGCCGAGTAGTAGTGCAGCACCTGGAGGTGGCCCTCCACGGTGTAGCGGTCGCGCCGGTGCAACTCGTCCCACCAGCGGTCCAGTTCCCGCCGTCGTACCCCCGTCGGATACAGCCGGGCCATCGAGATCAGCGAGACCCATGGCGTCGGGTCCTCGGGCCATGCCTCGGTGGCCCGCAGACAGGCCAGCACGGCGGTGTCGATCCGTTCCCGGTCGATCGGCACCCCCCGGCCCGCCGCGACGGCCAGCGTGAAGGCCCGTGCCGTCTCCGTCGCCGCGCGCAGCACCAGCGCGTCGGCGCTGTGCGGCTCGGCGGCCAGCCAGGACTCCACCGTCGTACTGCCCGCGCACGCCTGTGCCAGCAGCCGCACCCGGTGCCCCCGCGTGAGCCAGTCGGCGCCGGTGGCCCGCAGCAGGTCGCGGAGCCCCTGCCAGCGGCCGATCACGATGTCGTGGCGGGCGGAGGTGAGCAGCGCGTCCCCGCAGTCGGGGTCGAAGTCGGGCGTGAAACGGTCCCGCGCCATCGGACTCCTCCCCTCAGAAGTCGGTGGGGAGGCCCTCGTGGACGTGGGACCGCGTGACCGCGCGGTCGTCGAGGACGTACGCGGTCTCGACGGTGCGTGTGGCGTCCAGCCTGGCCGGCCGGTAGTAGTCGCTGCCCCGGTGCCAGTACCAGAGCATCGGCACCAGTCCGACGGCCAGGCCGCCGATGCCGATCGCCACGGCGGCGCCGCTGAGTTGGCCCAGTGACTCGACGAAGACCCAGAACATGAACAGCGAGCCGAACAGCGGCCACAGACCGCTGAGGACGAGCCGGGCCGGAGAGGTGAACAGCAGCTTGCGGTAGGCGACGACCGCCGCGAGCCCGGCGAGACCGTAGTACACGGCGATCTGCAGGCCGATCGCCGAGATCGCGTCGGAGAGGATCTCACCGACCGAGCCGAGGGCGTTGGCGGCGACGAGCATCCCCAGCGCCACCACGCCGACCACGGTGATCGCCACCCAGGGCGTGTTCCAGGTGCGGTGCACCCGGCCCAGCACGGACGGCATCGTGCGGTCCCGGCCCATCGCGAACAGCGACCGCGTCACCTGGATGAGCGTCGTCTCCAGCGTGGCGACGGTGGACAGCATCACCGAGACGATCAGCAGCTTGCCGCCCCAGCCGGGCCAGATCTCCTCGCCGAGCACGACCAGCACATTGGCCGAGTTCCGGGCGATCTGCCCCGAGGAGAGGATGACGTTCGCGGCGATCGTGAACGCCTCGAACAGCAGGAACACCACCCCCAGTCCGATCAGGCCCGCGAGTCCGGTCGTACGACGGCTGTTGCGGGTCTCCTCGCTCAGGTTGCTCGCGACGTCCCAGCCCCAGTAGTAGAAGGCGGCGATCAGCGCGCCCGAGGCGAACCCGGACATCCCGTCGAACTGGCCGAAGCCCAGCCAGGACCAGTCGAACGGGCGGGCGTTGCCGGTGTGCAGGACGGCCAGTACCGCGAACAGCGTCAGCAGGGCCAACTCTGCGCCGGACAACAGCAGTTGCGCCCGTACGGTGATCCGGGCACCGCCCAGTACGACGCCGAGCATGAGCAGGAACCAGCCCGCGCCCACCACCGTGGCCAGGGCGGTGTCCTCGGCCAGCCGCTCGTCGAACAGCGCGAGCGTCATCGAACCGGCGGGCAGCGACCCGGCCACCATGAAGATGGTCGCCGAGACCACCAGCGCCCAGCCGCTGACGAAGCCCAGGCACGGATGCAGCGTGCGCCCCACCCACGAGTAGCCGGCGCCCGCGTTCACATCGATCCGGCCGAGCTGTGCGAACGCCAGCGCGATGCCCAGCATCGGGATCGCGCAGTACAGCAGCGCCGCCGGGCCGGCCAGGCCCACCGCGCCGACCAGGACGGCGGTGGTGGCGGTCAGCGAGTAGGCCGGGGCGCTGCCCGCGACGGCCATGACGACGGTGTCGAACGTACCGAGGGCATTGGCCTGCAGCCCTCTGCCCCTGCTGTTGCTCATGGTTGCGCTGCTTTCCGGTCGTGCACGGCGCCCGGCGGCCCGGCCCGACGGCGTACGAAGTGGGGGGTGCGGACCCGTCACGGACCCGGAGAGGGATGGCCTCGGGGTCGGGGGCGGGCCATGGGGAGGAAAGGAGGCGGTGGGCACCGTTCAGCTCTGCGTCGGCGTTCGGTTACACCGAGTGTGGGTGTGATGATAGCGGTGGCCCTTGCCCCTTTAAACGCCCTTCGCGGCCGGTCAGTCGGCCAGCCGGTCGATCTGCCGCAGCTTGTTGGTGGCGTCGAGGGCGGCGACCTTGTACGACTCGGCGAGCGTCGGGTAGTTGAAGACCGCGTCGACGAGATAGCCGACCGTTCCGCCGCAGCCCATCACCGACTGCCCGATGTGGATCAGTTCGGTGGCGCCCGTGCCGAAGCAGTGCACACCGAGCAGCGTGCGGTCCTCGGCGGAGACCAGCAGCTTGAGCATGCCGTGCGAGTCGCCGATGATCTGCCCCCGGGCCAGCTCCCGGTAACGGGCCACGCCGACCTCGAACGGCACCCGGTCCTCGGTGAGCTGGTCCTCGGTGCGGCCGACGAAGCTGATCTCCGGGATGGTGTAGACGCCGATGGGCTGCAGGTTGTGCATGCGCCCGACCGGCTCACCGCAGGCGTGGTAGGCCGCCGCCCGGCCCTGCTCCATCGAGGTCGCGGCGAGCGCCGGGAAGCCGATGACGTCGCCCACGGCGTAGATGTGCGGCACCGCGGTGCGGTAGTGCTCGTCCACCGTGATCCGGCCGCGCCGGTCGGCGGTCAGGCCCGCCTTGTCCAGGTCGAGTTCGTCGGTGAGGCCCTGCCGGCCCGCGGAGTACATCACCGTGTCCGCGGGGATCTTCTTGCCGCTCTCCAGGACGGTCAGGGTGCCGCGGGGATGGCGTTCCACGGCGGCGACGGTCTCCCCGAACCGGAAGGTGACGGCGAGGTCCCGCAGATGGTACTTGAGCGACTCGACGACCTCGACGTCGCACATGTCCAGCATTCCCGGGCGCCGTTCGACGACCGTCACCTTGCTGCCCAGCGCGGCGAACATGCTGGCGTACTCCATGCCGATGACCCCGGCGCCGACGATCACCATGGACCGCGGCACCCGTTCCAGGGACAGCACATTGTCCGAGTCCATGATCGTGCGTTGGTCGAACTCGACGCTGTCCGGCCTGGCCGGGCGGGTACCGGTGGCGATCACGATGTGCTCGGCGCGCAACAGCCGTTCGTGCCCGGTGACGTCGCGCAGTGCGACGGTGTGCGGGTCGAGGAAGCGACCCGTGCCGGCGAACAGGGAGACGTGGTTGCGGGACAACTGGCTGCGGATGACGTCGACTTCGCGGCCGACCACGTGCTCGGTGCGCGCGGTCAGGTCCGCGACGGTGATGTCCTCCTTCAGGCGGTAGCTCTGCCCGTACAGATCCCGCTGGGTGAGGCCGGTCAGATACAGCACCGCCTCGCGGAGCGTCTTGGAGGGAATGGTGCCGGTGTGGATGGAGACCCCGCCGACCATGTCGGGGCGGTCGACGACGGCGACCCGGCGGCCGAGCTTGGCCGCGGCGATGGCGGCCTTCTGGCCGCCGGGTCCGGATCCGATGACGAGCATGTCGAAGTCGAAGTCGGGCACCCACCGGAGTCTGACACCCCCGAGCCCCCACCGAAAGACCACACCAGAAACGATCACAGCGGGGCGCGATCGCCCTCGGCGAGAGCGTCGGCATGCGTCGGCATCTCGCCCCACACCGACGTGCCGTCCGGCGCGGCCACGGGCATCACCCCGGAGCGGCACACCGAACTGTTCACCGTGCCCCCCAGGCGGGCTGATCGCACCCAGGGAGTTCCGGCCCCCGGGTGGGTCGTGTCGTGCGGCGGTTGTGGTTGTGCGCCGCTACGGCAGTAGTTTTTCGATGGCGGCCGGACCCTCTGCGGCCAGTTTTCGGCGGGCCCATTCGAGGGTGGCCGGAGTGATGTCCCTGCCGGCGGCGAGGACCAGGTCCTCCGGGCCGATGCCGGAGCCGGGGGCGGAGTGGAGCAGGGCGTCCGGGGTGCAGCGGTCGTCGGACGACCGGGATGTTTCGGGTTCTGACGTCGACATGATGTCTCCTCCTCGGGTCCGTGTGGCCGCATCGGTACCCGTGCCGCGAGACCGTGGCACACTCTCACGATTCACCGCCACGGCCCGCCCTGCATCCGGAAGGGTGTCCTCGCCCCGCCGCCCGGCCCGTGGCCGTGCCGCGGCCGTGCCACGGGAAAACCTTCGCTCCTAAGCTGGAAGCAGCCCGCACACCCGTTCTCCGGGAGGCTGCCCTGATGTCCGAGACGCCGTTCCGCCGGGACGAACCCGGCAACCCCCGCTATCTGCCGATCGCCGAGCACGGCCTGATCGGCGACCTGCAGACCGTGGCCCTGGTGGGCAGCAACGGCACCATCGACTGGTACTGCTGCCCGTCCTTCGACGCCCCCAGCGTCTTCGCGGCGATCCTGGACGCCGAGCGCGGCGGAGCCTTCGAGCTGGCGGCCGCCGTACCGGCCCGCACCAAGCAGTTCTACTTCCCCGACACCAACGTGCTGATCACCCGCTTCTTCACCGAGGACGGCGTGGGCGAGGTCCAGGACTTCATGCCGGTGCAAGGGGAGCCCGCGGGCTCCGCCGAGGGCGACCGGCACCGCCTGATCCGCCGCGTCGTGTGCGTCCGCGGAGCCGTCCCCTTCCGGGTCCGGGTGGCCCCGCGGTTCAACTACGGTGCCGACCCGCACGCCGTGGTCATGCGGAACGGCAGCGCCCTGTTCGAGTCCCCGAAGCTGTCCCTGTGGCTCACCTCCACCGTGGCGCTGGAGAGCGACGGCGTGGACACCCGGGCCGACTTCAAGCTGGCCGAGGGCGAGTCCGCGGTGTTCGCCCTGGACCGGGTCGGCGACGCCGTGGCACCCCGCGGCTGCGCCCGGCTGGAGGCCGAGCGCGAGTTCGCCGCCACGGTCGCCTACTGGCGCCGCTGGCTGCACCAGTCCCGCTACCGCGGACGCTGGCGCGAGATGGTGCACCGATCGGCGCTCACCCTGAAGCTGCTCACCTACGCGCCGACCGGTGCCATCGTCGCCGCCCCGACCACCAGCCTCCCCGAGCAGGTCGGCGGCGAACGCAACTGGGACTACCGCTACGTCTGGGTGCGCGACGCGGCGTTCTGCGTCTATGCGCTGCTGCGGCTGGGCTTCAGCAGCGAGGCCGAGGGGTTCATGCGGTTCCTGACCACCCACATCAGCGTCGGCGACGGCGGTGCCGCCGGGCCGCTGCAGATCATGTACGGCATCGACGGCCGCACCGACCTGCCCGAACGCGAGCTGCCGCACCTGGAGGGCCACCAGGGCTCCGCTCCGGTCCGGGTCGGCAACGCCGCCGCCGACCAGCTCCAGCTCGACATCTACGGCGCCCTCATCGACTCGATCTACCTCTACGACAAGTGGGCCCAGCCCATCCCCAGCGACCAGTGGGACGACGTATGCCATCTGGTGGACTGGGTCTGCGACAACTGGGACCAGCCGGACGAGGGGGTGTGGGAGACCCGGGGCGGCCGCAAGAACTTCCTCTACTCACGGCTGATGTGCTGGGTGGCCATCGAACGCGCCATCCGCCTCGCCAACCGGCGCGGACTGCCCGCCGACCTGCTCCGCTGGCGGCAGAGCCGCGACTCGATCTACCGGCGGATCATGGACCACGGCTGGTCGACGGCACGCCATGCCTTCGTCCAGTACGAGGACGGCGACGTCCTCGACGCCTCCCTGCTGATGATGCCGCTGGCCAAGTTCATCGCGCCCACCGACCCGAAGTGGCTGTCCACCCTGGACGCCCTCACCGATGACCTGGTCTCCGACTCGCTCGTCTACCGCTACGACCCGCAGGCCAGCCCCGACGGACTGCGCGGCGACGAGGGCACGTTCTCGATCTGCTCGTTCTGGTACGTCGAGGCGATGGTGCGTGCCGGGCGTCTTGAGGAGGCCCGGCTGGCGTTCGAGAAGATGCTCACCTACGCCAACCACCTGGGCCTGTACGCGGAGGAGATCGGCCGCACCGGTGAGCAGCAGGGCAACTTCCCGCAGGCGTTCACCCACTTCTCGCTGATCAGTGCCGCGTTCAACCTGGACCGCGCCCTCGGCTGAGCGGGAGCCTCACGGCACCGCCGGCAGGCTCTGCTCCGCCCAGATGACCTTTCCGGACGGCGTGTACCGGGTGCCCCAGCGGTCCGCGATCTTGGCGACGAGGAACAGGCCGCGTCCGCCCTCGTCCGTGCTCGCCGCGTACCTCAGGTGCGGCGAGGTCGTGCTGCTGTCGGCGACCTCGCAGATCAGGGACCGGTCGCGGAGCAGCCGCACGCCGACCGGGGCGCGGCCGTAGCGGATCGCGTTGGTGACCAGCTCGCTGAGGATCAGCTCCGTGGTGAACGTCATCTCCTCGATGCGCCACTCGGTCAACTGCCTGGTCACGGCGGCCCGTACCTCCGAGACGGCGGCCGGATCGGACGGCACCCGCCAGTCGGCCACCCGGTCCGGGCCGAGTGCGCGGGTGCGCGCGACGATCAGGGCGATGTCGTCGTGGGGGCGGGCCGGCAGCCCGTCCAGGACGGCCCGGCAGGTGTCCTCGGGCGAGCCGCCGGCCTGTTCCAGCGCGGTCCGCAGCAGATCGAGACCGACGTCGATGTCCCGGTCCCGGTCCTCCACGAGCCCGTCCGTGTACAGCACGAGCCGGCTGCCCTCGGGCAGGTCCAGATCGGCCGTCTCGAAGGGCAGACCGCCGAGGCCGAGCGGGGGCCCGGCCGGCACGTCCGGGAACTCCACGGTGCCGTCGGGCCGGACCAGCGCGGCCGGCGGATGACCGGCTCGGGCGAGGGTGCAGCGACGGGACACCGGATCGTAGATCGCGTACAGACAGGTCGCGCCGGTGACCGCCGCGCCGCGGTCGGCCGGCGTCCCGTCCTGGTCGATCCGGCCGACCAACTCGTCCAGCAGGCCGAGGAGTTCGTCGGGCGGCAGATCCAGCGCGGCGAAGTTGTGCACCGCCGTGCGCAGCCGGCCCATCGTGGCCGCGGCGTGCAGCCCGTGCCCGACCACGTCGCCGACGACCAGCGCCACCCGGGCACCGGACAACGGCAGTACGTCGAACCAGTCACCGCCCACCCCGGACTGCGCCGGCAGATAGTGGTAGGCGAGTTCCAGCGCGCCCTGCTCGGGCAGGCTGCGCGGCAGCAGACTGCGCTGGAGCGTCACCGCCATGCTGTGCTCGCGGGTGTAACGGCGCGCGTTGTCGATGGACACCGCGGCCCGCGCGACCAGTTCCTCGGCCAGGGCCAGATCCTCCCGGTCGAACGGCTCGGGCCGCTCCGACCGCCAGAAGTTGGCGAGGCCCAGGAGCAGGCTGCCCGCTCGCAGCGGCACCGTGACCAGCGAGTGGATGCCGTACTCCATCACCCGGGCGGTACGCTCCACGTCCTGCGCGTGCCAGCCCGGCGCCTCGCTCAGCACCGCTTCGACCACGGCGCGGCCGGTCGCGAGGCTGCGGCCCTGCGGCGCGGACGGCACAAAACGGATCCGCTCGCCCACCTGGTAGAGCGGGGCGTCCTTGCCGAGGCCGTTGCAGGCCACGCGGCACAGCGCGGCGCCGGGCTGCGGCTCCTCCCCGCCGAGGACGGCCTCGTACAGATCCACGGAGACGAAGTCGGCGAAGCGGGGGACGGCCACCTCCGTCAGTTCCTCGGCGGTGCGGGTCACGTCCAGGCTGGTGCCGACGCCCACCCCGGCGTCGTACAGCATGTCGAGGCGTTCGCGGGCCGTCTCCGCCCGGCCGGACAGGGCGCGCAGCTCCGTGGAGTCGCGCAGCGTGGTGACGCTGCCCGGCGGACCGCCCCGCAGGTGCGTGGGCCGCTGGTTGATCGCCAGCAGCCGGTCCTTGACGAGGTGCACCTCGTCGGTGGCGGCGCGGCCCGAGGCGATCAGGCCGGCAGTGTCCGCGTCCAGGCCCAGGTCCAGGACGTGCCGGCGCTCGGCGTCCGGCGGCAGGCCGAGCAGGCGCTGCGCCTCGTCGTTGGCCAGCAGCAGCCGGCCGTCGCCGCCGACGATGAGCACACCCTCGCGGACCGCGTGCAGCACCGCGTCGTGGTGCTCGTACATCCGCGTCATCTCGTGCGGGCCCAGTCCCCTGGTCTGCCGCAGCAACCGGCGGCTCACCAGCGCCGTGCCCGCGGTGGCCAGGGCGAGTGCGGCGGCTGCGGAGGCCAGCAGCAGCGGCAGCTGCTGGTCGGCGAGGACACCCACGTGCGCGGTGGTGATGCCGGACGACACCAGGCCCACCACCCTGCCGTCGGGCGCCTTCACGGGCACCACGGCCTGCACCAGTGGGCCGAGGGTCCCCTCGACCTCCTCGGTGACGGTGCCTCCGGCCAGCGCCGGGCCGATGTTCCCGACGAACTTCTTGCCGATGCGGTCCGCCTCGGGGTGCGTGTAGCGGATCCCGTCGGTGTTCATCACGACGATGAAGTCGACACCGGTCGCCCTGCGGGTCGCCTCCGCCCTGGGTTGCAGTGCGGCGGTCGGATCCGGGCTGCGCAGCCCTTCCACCGTGCCCGGCGCGTTGGCGAACGTCTCGGCCACGGAGAGTGAACGGCTGCGGGCCTCCATCGTGCTGTCGTGCCGCACCTGGAGGACCTGCGCCACCACGGCCGACACGACCAGCAGCAGCACGATCACCACCTGGAAAACGAAGACCTGCACGGCGACGCTGCGCCCGCCCAGCGCCGACCGCAGCCGTCCGCGGCCGGTGCGGCGCGGACCGGCCACGGCCTGCACCCGCGAGGCCGGGGGTGCGTGACTGTGCCCGGGAGGACGGGGCGGCCGAGTACGGGACTGGCCGGGCGGGCGGTCCATGTGCCATGTCTACACTGCCCGGCCGTGTGAGGCGAGAGGCGTCGCAGGTGCCGACGGCCGGCGATCCGGCACCCCGGGCTCACCCACGGTGACCATCCCGTGAGTGCCCCGCCGGGCGGCCCGACCGCCCGCAGCGTTCGCCGGCGGGCGGGCGCGCCGTGGCCCGGGGGCGCGAAGGGCCCCGGGCCCGACGCCGCCGTGCGGCGGTTCCGGCCGTGCGCGCCGCCCGTTTCCTTCCTCCCGGGCCTCGGTTCCGTCCCGGTCGCGCCCGCCGTGTGAGTGACGCCACCCCGGCCGCACCCACGGCCCGGAGGTTCCGTTCCGGAAGGGACCCCGCGCAGCGCCGGTGGGCGGTTCGCGACGGGGCCCCGACTCCGGCGGTCCGACAGGCCCGGCGCGACCGGGGGAGGGCCAGGGCCTGTCCCTCGACGGCGCCCTGCTGTGGCGGCAGGGCGTACACGTCCCGATGCCGGCCGCCACCGGCCGGGCGGGGGAGGTGATCAGGGCTTCGTGCCGTCCGTCGGCAGTGTCGAGCCGCTGCGCAGAGAGCGCAGCGCGAGCAGCAGCACGCCGATGTCGTCGAGGTACACCGGGTCGGGCAGCAGATCGGCCGGCAGCACCAGGTAGAGGACGGCGCCCCAGAAGATCCAGCGCGGCCCCGTGGGCAGCCCGGCCCGCCGCAGCGTCTGCCGGGCGCGGACCAGCCGGACCAGCAGGACGAGGGCCACGACGAGGACGGCGGCCGCGAGCACCGCGGCGACCAGAAGCACGGTCGTGGTCGTGTCCATGGAGACTCCTGTCCGTTTCCTGCTCTTGCCCGGCTACTCCTTCGCTTTCCCGGTCCGCAGCCGCCGTACCGCTTCGCCCCGGATCAGGGGGGCCCCTTCACCTCGTCGGCGTCGTCACCGCCCGGCGTACGCGTCCCCTTGGCGCCGCCCGTCAGCCAGGCGAACGTCCGCGTGAACTGCCGCAGCGGGGACGCCGCAGGCGGCGCGGCCGGCCCGGGCCGCTCGGCCGGCGGGGCGGGTGCGTCGCGGTAGGCGGCCAGTGCCTCATGGGCCTTCTCCGCTGCCTCCCGGTACAGGTCGCGGGACCTGGTCATCGCCTCCAGCGCCTCGGCGTACATCGCCACCAGCCCGCGCTCACGGGCCAGTTCCTCCTCCACGGTCATCAGCGTCCAGTTGTCACGCAGGTCGGCCAGCGCCTTTGCGGCGCCCTCGGGCGACGGCTTCGGCAGGGCGGTGAAGCGCCGCAGCGCGTCGAGGAGTTCGGCGGGTTCCGAGCCGTCCAGGAAGACGCTGCGCACGGCGTACTCCATGGCGTCGTAGCCGTCCGGGGCCGGTTGCGGCGGCAGCAGGACGGCCCCGCCGCGTGGCACCTCCACGCCCTGGTCGCGCAGCGCCCAGTTGACGGCGCGCAGTTGGTGCGGCGCGGCCCGGTGCTCCATGACGCGATGGCGCAGCCCAGGCGGCAGCAGCCGGGCCAGCGGCAGCCTGCCCCGCTCGTCCGGAGTCATGGCCTCGTGCACGACCAGGTGGACGGACCAGGACCCGCGCGCGGTGTCGCGGAAGATCCGCCGCATGGCCTTGTCGTCCGCGGGGAGCGGGTTGATGTCGCGCAGGCGCAGCCCGGTGACGGCGTGGTGGTGGTCCCAGGGGACGTCGACAGTGTCTGGAGCGTCTGGAGTGTCGTGAGTGTCGGGCCAGAACATGGTCGCGGGGGAAGGCCAGTTGTCCTCCCACGGCCGCTCCGCCTCCGCCACGAGCCGCCACTCGCGCCCGTCCGCCCGGTCCCGCGGGGGCAGGAGCGTCAGCCGGGCCCGCACCGGCACCTCGCCGTCGACCCGCCAGCGCGCCTCGAAGACCCGCCCGGCGGTGTCCGGTGGCACGGGGGGTTCGGCGAAGTCGTCGAGGATCCTGCCGCCCTTGTGCCGACGCAGGGTGCGGCGTAGAACGTCCTCCGAAGAGGTGCCGGCATGGCGGCCGCGGGCCTGCCACACCGTGCCGGGGATCGGGGAGCGGTCACTGGCGGAGTTCGACATGGGCCCATCTGCGGTGGAGGCGGCGTGCGCCTTCCAGTATCACCGCTGCGCAACGCGGCCCGGCGGCCGGGTCGGGGCGTGTTCGCGTGGCGCCGGTTCCGCCCCGGCCCGCGCGCACGGGGAGCGCGCGGCGCGTCCGGGAGCGCCCGGCGCACCCGGGGTGTGCGCGGCGCACCGCTCACGGCCCTGGTTCACCCATGCCGGTGAGCCCTCGCGGCCCACGACAATGGGGTGCCGAACGGGGCCCGCCCGCCCATCCGCTCAGGGGGCGGGCCCCGTTCACGCCCGGCGCGGGCCGGCCGCGGTTCCGGGGCCGCGTGGGCCTGCGGGGTGATGGCGGCGGCGATGGCACTGGTCGCGGTGTCCGTATGGGACGCGCTGTTCCTGCTGCTGAGCACGGCGACGGCCGCCGTGGCGCTCGGCCTGATGGTGCGGATCCGGCGGGCCCAGCTGGCCGGGCTGCGGGATCGGGCGGCCCGGCTGGAGATCGAGCGCGACCAGCGCAGCCGGCTCGCGGCCGCGGGCGACACGGTGGAGCGGACGGCAAAGCCGGCCCTGAAGGTCATCCGCGACGAGTCGGCGCGGCCCGTGGCCCCGCGGGCGGCCGAGGATCCGAACCGGTACCGCCTCGGCGGCCACGACCCGTACGCCGGGGCCGACCACGCCCGGCTGCCGCTGCCCGGCGAGCCGCGCCCGGAGGCGGCCCTCCACCGCCTCGTCGGCGAACGCTTCGCCCCCGGGGCCCGCGCCGCCGACGGCCCTTCGCGGCCGGCGCGATCCAGGGGGCGCACCCCACCGGGCCGTGGGGCGCGCCAGCCGGTCCGGCGCCGGTCGGTCCAGCGCCCGTGGGTCCAGGGCGTGGGTTCGGTGCCCGTGGGTCCGGGGCGTGGGTCCGGCGCCCGCGGGTCCGGGGCGTGGGTCCGGTGCCCGTGGGTTCGGCGGGTCGTCGACGAGCGCCGGGCCCACGGACGCCTTCGTTGCCTACGCCCCGCTCTCCCGGAGCATGTCCTCGCGCTCGACGATCTTCACGCGCTCGCGGCCCTCGCTCTCGCCCAGCGCCTTCTCGGCGGCGTCCAGTCGGTACCAGCCGCCCCAGGTGGTGAAACGGATGTTCCGGTCGGCGAGGAACGCGTCCACGGCCTGCGGCGCGGGTGACTCGGGCGTGTGCAGACGGCCGTTCGCGTGGTCGTCCAGGAGGTGGGACACCGTCTCGTTCGCGTCGCCCTTGGTGTGGCCGATCAGACCCACGGGACCGCGCCGGATCCAGCCGGTGACATAAGTGGACTGAAGGTGGGCGCCGCTCTCCTCGATGACCCGGCCGCCCTCGTCCGGGACGGTGCCCGAATCCAGGTCCCACGGCAGCTTGGGCAGCTTCTCGGACAGATAGCCGACGGCCCGGTAGACGGCCGTGACATCCCAGTCCTTGAAGGTCCCGGTGCCCTTCACGTTGCCGGTGCCGTCGAGGGCGGTGCGTTCGGTGCGCAGGCCGACGACCTTGCCGTCCGCGCCGAGGATCTCCGCGGGCGACTCGAAGAGGTGCAGGAACAGCTTGTGCGGCCGGTCGCCGACGTCGCGGATCGCCCAGTTCTCCAGCGTCTTGGCGACCATGTCGGCCTGCTTGTTTCCGCGCCGGGTCTCGATCGAGCCCGCGTCGTAGTCGATGTCCTCGGGGTCGACGATGACCTCGATGTTCGGGGAGTGGTCCAGCTCGCGCAGCTCCATCGGGCTGAACTTCGCCTGGGCCGGTCCGCGGCGGCCGAAGACGTGGATCTCCCGGGCCCTGTTGGCCTTCAGGCCGTCGTACACGTTCGGCGGGATCTCCGTCGGCAGCAGTTCGTCCGCCGTCTTGGCCAGGACGCGGGCCACGTCGAGCGCGACGTTGCCGACGCCGAGCACGGCCACCTTCTCGGCCTCCAGCGGCCAGGTGCGCGGCACGTCCGGGTGGCCGTCGTACCAGGAGACGAAGTCGGCGGCGCCGTACGAGCCGTCCAGGTCGATGCCGGGGATGCGCAGGTCCCGGTCGGCCATCGCGCCGGTCGAGAAGATCACGGCGTCGTAGAACGCGCGCAGGTCGTCGAGGCTGATGTCGCGCGGGTAGTCGACGTTCCCGAACAGCCGGATCTGCGGCTTGTCGAGCACCTGGTGCAGGGCTGTGACGATGCCCTTGATGCGGGGGTGGTCGGGAGCGACGCCGTACCGGATCAGGCCGAAGGGTGCGGGCATCCGTTCGAAGAGGTCGATGGAGACGCCGGGTTCGGCCGCCACCTCGGATTTCAGCAGGGCGTCGGCGGCGTAGATCCCGGCGGGGCCGGCTCCGACGATGGCTACCCGCAGGGGGCGCGGCATGATCAGGTTCCCTTCGAGTGACAACGGGCGACTCGAACGGGAAGCCTAAACTAAGGCACACCTAAGTTAGTACGCGGGTCGGCCCTATGACCCCATAAACCGGCCTTATGCCCCGCCGGGTCGGCCCTCTGGAGCGGCCGCTCACGGGGTCAGGCCGGCCGTATCACCCGGTGGATCGCCGACTCGCCGGCGCCGTAGATGGACTCCTCGCGGACGGCCGAGCCCGGGCCGGGGGCGTGCACCATCATGCCGTCGCCGACGTAGAGGCCGACGTGGCCGTCGTTGTCGAAGAAGAAGACGAGGTCGCCGCCGCGGATGCCGGTGAGTGCGACCGGGGTGCCCGCGAGGGCCTGCTCCTGCGCCGAGCGCGGCAGGGACACCCCGGCGGCCTTCCACGCGGCCTGGGTGAGGCCGGCGTAGTCGTACGAGTCGGGCCCGGTCGCACCCCAGACACACGGCCGGCCGATCTGCGCCCGGGCGAAGGCCACGGCCTGGGTTGCCCGGCCCCCGGCCCCCACGGGAGCGAAGGAATCCGTGACGGTCGGCGTGCCGGCGGCGAAGGACTCCGTGCCGACGGGGGAGCCGGTGCCGGAAGAGCCGGAGGGCACGGCTGCTTCAGGCCGGGGCTCGGACGCCGCCACCGCCACTGCTCCCGGCCGCGGCTCGATCGCCGCCGCCACCGCTACAGCTTCCGGCTGGGGCTCGAACGCCACCACCGCCACCGCTTCAGGCCGGGGCTCGGACGCCGCCGCTGCTTCAGGCCGAGGCTCGATCGCCGTCACCGCCTCCGGTTGCCGCACAGCGTGCCGGGTCAGCATCTCGCGTGCCGCGGCGAGCTTGCGGCGGTTGCTCTCCTTGGAATCGGCCGGTGAGGGCCTGTGCCGCCCGATAGCGGGCGCGGGCAGCGCCGACGCGTTCGGCGCCTCGGGTTGTCGCTGCCGCGCGGGCACGGCGGGCAGCGCGGCGACGGGCCCCGCGGCCGGCTCGGGACCGGAACGAGCGGCAGTCTCCGGGAGCGAGCGGCCGGTGGGCTCGGGTGCCGGGCCGCCGGTCAGTGCCGGTGCCGAGCCGGCCGGCAGTGCCGGGAGCGGGCCGCCGGGCAGTGCCGGTGCCGGGCCGCCGGTCAGTTCCGCGACGGTGCGACGGGTGGGTCCCGGGGGCAGTTCGGGCACGGGGCGGCCCGCGGCCTCCGGCCCGCCGTCCGACGGGGGAGGGCCGGGGCGGTCTCCGACCGGCCGCTCGGGCATCCGGTCGGCCGGGAGCACGGCCGGAACGGTCGGACCGAGCTTCGCGCGCGCCACGTCGAACCACTGCCGGGCGACCTCGTCGAGGGCGGGATCGCCGCGCCCGCCCGGCCGCTTGCGCAGCGGGACACCGCGCGTCCGTGTTCTGGCGGTCATCGCACGCGTCGCGTTGTAGTTCCCGGTGGCGTTCTCGGCCTGGTCGTAGAGGCTGTCGATCCGTTGCCGGACCTCGTCGCGGCTCTCCGGCGCCATGGGCGACGCGCTCCTTCCGTGCTCCGCCTGCCGAGTCAGCCGTCGGGTTCGGGCGTACGGTTCCGGAAGGCGTGCCCTACGGCCCCTGCCCGCAGGGCAGTCGGGCCGATTCACCCCATCGTCGGTCGGGTCCCCGGCTCCGGTCGGCTCGGCGGCCACCGGACTCGGCGGCGGCCGCGCGGCCCGACGGGGTTCGCCGGGTGGACCGGGCGGCCTGGGCGTCAACCTAGCCAACATGTGTCCCTCGTGTGAAGGTTGGAGCGCGGAATGCCCGATACGCGGGTGTGAGATCCGTCCCCGGACCCGGTCGTCACAGCCTGACGACGATGAGCGCGGTGTCGTCGGTGGCGCCCTCGGGCGGCAGCAACTCCCGCAGCACGACGTCGGCGAGAACCTCCGGTTCGGCGGTGCGATGGCGGCCGAGGGAGTCGGCGAGGCGGGCCAGACCGGCGTCGATGTCCTCGTGCCGCCGCTCGACCAGTCCGTCGGTGTACAGGACCAGCGACGCGCCGAGGCCGAACGTGGTCAGGGCCTCCCGGCGCGGCCGGGGATCGGGCTGGGCGTCGAGCGGGTGATCGGTCGCCCGGTCGAGGAACTCCACACGGCCGTCGGCGTGGACGAGCGCCGGCGGCGGGTGGCCCGCGCTGCTGTAGGCGATGGTGCGCGCGTCGAAGTCGATGAACGTCGTCACCGCCGTGGCCGATTCGGCGCCGTCGACCACATGGGCGTAGCGCCCCAGGACGTCCAGGGCCTGGGCGGGGCCCACGGCGACGCGTGAGGCGGCGCTCAGGGCGCTGCGCAACTGCCCCATGACACCGGCCGCTTCCAGGCCGTGCCCGACCACGTCGCCGACCGACACGCCGATGCGGTCGCCGTCGACCAGGTCGACGAGGTCGTACCAGTCTCCGCACACGTTCAGCGCGCCGACGGCGGGCTGGTACCGCACGGCGGCCCGGTGGCAGCCGATCTGCCGTGGGGCGGGCAGCATCGCCTTCTGCAGCGCGAGCGCCACCTCGCGCTCGCGCGCATGCGCCTGACGCAACCGCTCGTTGACGTCCTGGAGTGTGCAGGCGCGCCGGTACAGCTCGGACTCCAGCACCTCGCCCCGGCCGGCAGCGGTCTCGCGCCGCACCCGTACGAGTTCGGTGGCCTCCTCGATCCGGTGCACCAACAGGGCGACCCTGCCGTCCCGGTCCAGCACCGGAGCGTTGACCGGGCTCCAGTACCGGCTGTCCCAGTGGCCGGGCCGGTCGGGGTGCTGGAGGTCGTAGCGTTGCGGGGCCATCGCGTCCCGCTCACCGGTGGCCAGCACCCGCAGCAGGGACGCCTCCAGGCTGCGCATGCCGGTCGCGGCGGGTTCGTTCGGGTTGTCCGGGAAAACCTCGGACAGGTGCCGTCCCACCACGTCCTCCCGCTTGCGGCCGGAGGCGCGCAGAAACTCCTCACTGGCGTCCGTGTACACGAGGTCGGGTGTCAGCAGGGCGACCATGCCGGGCAGCGCGTGGAACACAGCCGCGTAGTCGATGTCATCCGCGTCCTTCATGCCCCTGCCGTCCGTCGGATACCGTCCAGTCGAGCGACGTTTTCACACCATTTTCTCATGAAGTATGACCCATGACCCTCGAACGCGGGGGAACTGTCGCGGTCCGGGACGAGACGCGCACATGGCGTGACCGGCGCCGAGTCTTGTGGGGGTGCTGCCGCATTGCGTTCTGTATGAGGTGTCCATGAATCTGTGGGGCGGTTGAACACATGGCTGCCCGCATCCGTATGGGGCGGGGGATTTCCATGCCGAGACGACCTGAGACGCAGGGGTACTTCCGTGGGACGCAACACGCGCAGACGGCCGACGGGCGCACGGCGCGCGACCTTCGCAGCGGTCGCACTGATGCTGGGTGGAGGTGGGCTGATAGCGGCGAACGTCTACGCGTCGGCCACCGAAGGCGGGGGTCAGGAGCCGAGCGGGAGCGGCCCGCTGTCGGCCGCGGGCGCGGCCACGATCGACTGCCCCGACGTCGGTACGCGCCTGACCAGCGTGCCGGACGCCGCCCGGGGTGAGGTCGACCGCGAACTGGCCCTGCTGGACGAGCAGATCGCGGCCGCCTACCGGCAACTCCAGCAGGCGCCGCAGGACCGGCGCCAGGACCCCGGGTTCGCCGGCGGCGCCATCATGGACCCGCTCAAGGAGAAGCGGGCGGCGACCATCGGCCGGATCGCCGACGCGATCGACCGGGCGGGGGAGGGCCCGCAGGGGCTGGACGAACTGGCCGAGTGCACCCTGCGCCCGGCCGATGACCGGTCCGGCGACGGCACGGACGGCGGCCGGGACGAGGGCGGTGCCGCACAGCAGCAGGACGGCGCCGGTCAGGAGCAGGGCGGTGCCGGTCAGGACCAGGCCGGCGGTGCGCCGGGCCAGGGCAGCGGCCAAGGCGGCAACGGGCCGGTCGCCTCGGACTACCAGGACATCACCACGGTCCAGCCCGGCCCGCAGAGTCAGCCACCGGCCGCCGACGCCTCCCGGGGCAGCTTCACCAGCGACTGCGGCGTCAACGCGGACGGCCTGTTCAACTCCGACAACGTGATCGTGGCCCCGGGTGTCTCCAACGGCGCCCACCACTTCCACGACTACATCGGCAACCAGGCCAACAACGCGTTCGCCGGCGATGACGACCTGGCGGGCGCGGACACCAGCTGCGTGGACAAGGGCGACAAGTCCTCGTACTACTGGCCGGTGCTGCGCCTGCAGAACGGCACCCGGGAGCGGGATGCCGACGCGCCCGGCGGCGGCACCGAGGGCAACGCCGGTCAGATCGTCACCCCCAAGCAGGTCACCCTCACCTATGGGGGCAACCCGCGCGAGAAGGTCACGGCCATGCCGCGGCTGCTGCGGATCATCACCGGAGACGCGAAAGCGTTCGTCAACGGGCCCGCGAACGCCAACGCCTCCTGGAGCTGCACCGGGTTCGAGGACCGGCAGCTGAAGGACAAGTACCCGCTGTGCCCGGCCGGCAGCGACGTCGTGCGCACCTTCGCGTTCCAGAGCTGCTGGGACGGCCGCAACACCGACAGCGCCAACCACCGCACCCACGTGGCCTTCACCACCGCCGACGGCGGCTGCCCCGCGGGGTTCCGGGCGATTCCGCAGCTGGTGCAGCGCATCGTCTACGACGTCGACGCGCCGAGCCTGACCGACGGCGGGCGAACGGTCCCGCTGTTCGCCGTGGACTCCTTCCCCGAGCAGCTGCACAAGCCCGTCACGGACCACGGAGACTTCATCAACGTCTTCGACGAGGATCTGATGCGGGAGATGACGGACTGCATCAACAGCGGCAGGACGTGCGGCGCCGGCGCCGCCCCCGCGCCGAGCGAAGAGCCCGAGCCCGGTGAGCCGCCGGCGTCGAGCGCCGCCCCCACGGACGGCACCGGCACGAAGCCGGAACCCGGTAAGAGCGCCGACGAGCGGCCCACCGCACCCCCGGCCGACACCCCGGCCACCGAGCCGGCCGACACCCCGGTCACCGAGCCGGCCGACACCGGAGCGCCCACCGTCTCCGGCACCACGGCACCCCGGGTCTACGCCACGGCCTCGCCCGAGCGGACCGAGCCGGCCGCGGCACCGGGCGGCGCGGACGCCGGCGACGGCACCGGAACCACGGCGCCCGCACCGGCCGGGACGTCGGTCGCCCCGCAGGCCGGCGATCCCACCGCGACCGGGCAGCCGGCGCCGCAGGCGGTCCAGGGCGGCCTCGCGGACACCGGCGCGCAGCTGTGGCCGGGCGCGCTCGGCGCGGCGCTGGTGATCGCGGGCTTCGTGGTCCTGCGCCGGGCGGGACACCGCGCCTGACATGCTCGCCCGGCCTCGGCCGTGCCCTCCCGGATCAGGCGCCCGGCCGGCGCGTCGAGCGCCGCGCCGGGCGCCGTTTTGCGCGCGGGAGTCCCGCCACGGCAGGGTGCGGGGTGTGGCTACCTTGCTGATCGTGCATCACACCCCGTCGCCGCACTGCCAGGCGATGTTCGAGGCCGTCGTGGCGGGCGCGACGACCCCCGAGATCGAAGGCGTACGGGTGGTGCGGCGGGCCGCGCTGTCCGCGACCGCGAGCGATGTGCTGGCCGCGGACGGCTATCTGCTCGGCACCCCGGCGAACCTCGGCTATCTGTCCGGCGCCCTCAAGCACTTCTTCGACCAAATCTACTACCCCTGCCTGGACGAGACCCGCGGCCGGCCCTTCGGCTACTACGTGCACGGCGGGAACGACGTCACCGGGGCGGTGCGCGGGATCGAGTCGATCACCACCGGTCTCGGCTGGCGCCGCGCGGCCGAGCCCGTGACCGTGACGGGCGAGCCCGCCAAGGGTGACATCGAGGCGTGCTGGGAGCTGGGCGCGACCGTCGCCGCGGGGCTCGCGGGCTGAGCGGAACCGGTCGCGCCGGGCGGCGCGTCACGAGCGGGTCAGTAGACCGGTTGGCCGATGCTGAGCATGTTCCCCTCGCTGTCGCGGAACCAGGCCCCGCGGTCGCCCCGCGCGCCCGTGCCCCGGTAGTGCCCCTGGACCTCGGCGATCCCGTCCCGCGTCCGGCCGCCGCCGTACACCGCGGGCAGCTCGAACTCCTCGAACACCACTCCGCGTCGCCGCAGTTCCGATACGGCCGTCTCGATGTCGTCGACCTGCCAGGACATCTGGGTGAATGTTCCGGGCGAGGTGCCGGCCGACCGGAACAGCTGGAATTCCCCGGATGCGCACCGGTAGAGCAGGCCGCCGGGCCGTTCGTCGACCGGCTCCAGGCCGAGCTTTTCGGAGTAGAAGCGCCGCGCGCGTTCCAGGTCCTGCGCGGGGAGCCGGGTCGCGACCCGGCCCTGGGCCAGAGGGTTCGTGTCCTGTGGGGGCATACCGGCACTGTGCCCCGGATCGGGGCGCAGTGGGCCGGGTGGAGTGCGACGGTAACCCGGCTGGGCGGCCCGGATGGTGCGAGCGGAGTGTGTGCTTGACGGTGGTTCATGTCGGAGCCCGGGTGATCTCAGCTGATGCGGTATCGGCTGCCCGCGCCACGGCGAAAGGATTCCCTGATGAGTTCTGCTCGCATGATCCTGGCCACGGCGGTCGCCTCGGCCGCCATCGCGATCACCGCACCCGTCGCCCATGCCTCGGGCGGCGACGAAGGAGGCCGCGGTGATTCTTCGTACAACAAGGAGAACGGCAACGACAGCAGGCGCGACGAACCGCGTGGCGGATTGCACACGGGCGGTGGCGCCCTCACCGCGCTGCCGGGTCGCGGTGACGAGGACCGGGGTGAGGACCGGGGTGAGAACAAGGGTGAGGACCGGGGTGAGGACCGAGGCGGTGAGCCGCGTGGTGGAGTGCACGCCGGTGGTGGCGCCCTCACCTCGGTGGACGCACGTGGTGACGGCCAGGAGGACCGGCCGCGCGGCGGTGTGCACACGGGAGGCGGTGCGCTCACCGCGCTGCCGGCTCGTGGTGACGAGGACCGGGGTGAGAACAAGGGCGAGGACCGGGGTGAGGACAGGGGTGGTGAGCCGCGTGGTGGAGTGCACACCGGTGGTGGCGCGCTCAGCGCGCTGCCGGGTCGCGATGACGACAACAGGCGCGACGAGCCGCGCGGTGGCGTGCACACGGGGGGCGGTGCGCTCACCGCGCTGACGGCTCGTGGTGACGAGCACCGGGGTGAGAACAAGGGTGAGGACCGGGGTGAGGACAGGGGTGGTGAGCCGCGTGGTGGAGTGCACACCGGTGGCGGCGCCCTCGCGGCGGCGAAGGCTCATGGCGACCGGGGCGGTGAGCCGCGGGGCGGCGTGCACACGGGCGGTGGCGCGCTCACCGCGGCCGTGAACGACAGCTGGAACGCGGACAGCGGCGACACCAGCAGGTTCGACCCCGAGACCTACAGGGACAACTCCGGCAAGGGCAACGACAAGGAGAAGGGCGCGGACGGCGAACGCAACAAGGACTCGTGGAGCGGGGGCGACCGGGAGGACCGGCCCAGGGGCGGCGTGCACACCGGTGGCGGCGCACTGGCCACGTCGGGTGTCACCGCCGGCGGCCTGGCCGTCGTGGCCTTCCTCGGCGCCTGCCTCTACGCGCTGCGCCGCAAGCACGCCGACGGGTCGGTGTTCTGACCCGCAATGGCGACCCACGGGCCGCGGCCGCCGAGCGCTCGTGCCGGCGGCCGGCAGCCCGCATGCCGTGACCGCTGTGCTGCCGTGCCCTAGTGAGGTGGTGTCCGATGGCAGCTCCCGACTCGTCCCCGACCCCCGCCGAGCAGGGATCGCAATCCTCCGGGCGCCTGGTGGTGTGGGGTGTCGCGATCGTCCTTCTGGCCGCCGGCCTGATCGGTGGAAAGACACACCACAAGGCCGAACCGGTACAGGCCGGGGGCGCCACGTCCGTCGCCCGGCCGACCGGAAAACATCTGCCCCGTGCCCGGCCGACGCGGCTGCTCATCCCGAAGATCGATGTCGACGCCCCGTTCACCGATCTCTCCCTGAACGCGTCGGGGCAGTTGCAGCCGCCGCCCGCCGATGACGTGAACCTCGTCGGCTGGTACACCAAGGGCGCCTCCCCCGGAGAGACCGGCACCGCGATCGTCGCCGGACACGTGGACACCAAGACGTCCGCCGCCGTCTTCGCCGGACTGGAGGAACTGGCCACCGGCGACCGGTTCACGGTGCGGCGCGCCGACGGGAAGGACGCCGTCTTCGTCGTCGACAGCGCCGAGACGTTCGAGAAGGACGCCTTCCCGAGCCGCCGCGTCTACGCCGACACGCCCCGCGCCGAGGCCCGCCTGATCACCTGCGCCGGGGACTACGACCACGCGGCCGAGGACTATACGGAGAACCTGGTGGTCTTCGCCCACCTCGTCTGACGCCCGGGATCCGGCCCCGCGGCCCGGCGCACGTCCGGGCCGCGGTTGTCGGTGGGGCGCAGTACGGTGACGGCATGTATGCCACCCGAGTCTCCCGGCGCGTGCGGGCGCCCCGTGCCGCCGTCTACCGGGCGCTGCTCGATCCGGCCGCGGTCGCCCTGTGGCGGGTGCCCGACGGCATGGCCGCCGTCGTGCACTCCTTCGACGCCCGCGAGGACGGTGCGTTCCGGGTGTCCCTCAGCTATGACGACCCGCACGGCACGGGAAAGTCCGGCCCGCACACGGACACGTATCACGGTCGCTTCACCCGGCTCGTGCCGGACGAACTGATCGTGGAAACCATCGAGTTCGAGACGGACGAGGAGGCGCTGCGCGGCCCGATGACGCTGACGACCTCACTCACCGAGGAGGACGGCGTCACAGAGGTCGTCATGTTCCACAAGGGCATCCCGGACGTCGTCCCCCGCGAGGACAACGAACTCGGCACCCGGATGGCCCTCGACAAGCTCGTCCGTCTCGTCGAGGGCCGAGAGCGCCGCTGACGTCCCGCCCGGGTGGGGGAGCGGCGGCTCAGCAGTAGAGGTTGGCGCCGGGTGTGACGCCGAGGATCTGGGTGAAGCGCTGGTAGGCGTCGACGCGGCTTTGGACCTGGGCGGGGTTGCGGCCGTCGCATTCGAGGGAGCCGTTGATGGAGCGGATGGTCTGGCCGAAGCCGGCGCCGCCCACCATGGCGTTGTGCGGGGTCATGGTGCCGGGTCCTGACTGGGTGTTCCAGTACCACAGGCCGGTCTTCCAGGCGACGGAGGCGTTGTTCTCGACCTGCCAGGGGTTGTTCAGCAGGTCGATGCCGAGGGCGTCGCCCGCGGCCTTGTAGTTGAAGTTCCAGCTGAGCTGGATCGGGCCGCGGCCGTAGTAGGCGGCCTGGCCTGCGGGGCAGCCGTAGGGCTGGTTCCAGTCGCAGTAGTGGGGGTAGTTGGCGGTGTTCTGCTCGACGATGTGGACGAGGCCGCCGGTCTCGTGGTTGACGTTGGCGAGGAAGGCCGCGGCCTCCTGCTTCTTGACGGTGTCGCCACCGGTGGTGGCGAAGCCGGGGTAGGCGCCGAGCGCGGCGGTCAGCCCGCTGTAGGTGTAGAACGGGTTCCGGCTCGGGAACATCTGGTTGAACTGCGCCTCGCTGACCACGAATCCGGACGGATTGCCGCCCCCGCCGCTCGCCGGCGCGTTCCACTTCTGGTTGGCGCCGCCCGAGCAGCTCCAGATCTGCAGCCGGGTCCCGTTGGCGCTGTTGTTGTGCCGTACGTCCAGACACTTGTCGGCGGCCGGGTTGACGATGTCGTGGGCGGCGGTGACCACCCACTGCTGGTTGGCGCCGCCCGAGCAGTCCCACAACTGCACCGCGGCGCCGTCGGCGGTGCCGCGGTCGACGACGTCGAGGCACTTGCCGAGCGCCCGCAGGGTTCCATCGCCCGGGTTGGACCAGCGCTGGGCGTCGGTGCCGTTGCAGTCGTAGAGCTGTACGGCGGTGCCGTTGGCGCTGTCGGCGCCGGCCACGTCGACGCACTTTCCGGCGAGCCCGGTGATCTGGCCGTCGGCGGCTTGGGCGGGAGTCGTGGCGAACAACGTGGCGAGGAGGGCGGCGAGGAGAGCGCCGACCAGGGTGCGAGCGGGGGCGATGCGTCTGCCGGACGGACGGCCGGCGTGGGGGGTGGCCATGGTGGACGTGGCTCCTTGACGGTGGGGAGGCGGAGTGCGGACACACCGGCGGGCCGTCGGGCGGCGCCGCCGAGCGGCTCGGGCACGGGGCACGGCCGGGGCGGGCGAGGGCGTGACGAGCGGAACCGTGCGGCCGGGCGGACCGGACCGAGAAGGGGTGCTGCGCAGTCTTCTGACCGGGCTAGGTCTAGACCATGGCAGGCGGTGGTGGAGCCGTCAACCACCCTGCGCGCACCGGCACTTCGGCCTCGGCCGTGCCCGGTGCGGCACGGTGGGCGCCGTCGACGCGTGCGCCGGATCGGTCCGCGGCGCCGCGGTGCGGCCGGCCGGTGGCCGAAACGCGTGATGCCGTCGACCGGTGTCGGTCGACGGCATCACGGGGCGTGCGTACGGTCGCGGGCGGCTCGCGCGGCCGCCGCCGGGTCAGACCGCCGGGGCCGGGTAGGTGGGGTACTCCACGCCGGAGACGTGCTGGACGACCCGGACGACCTGGCAGGAGTAGCCGAACTCGTTGTCGTACCAGAGGTAGAGGATCGCGTTGTCGCCCTCCACCTTGGTGGCGCCGGCGTCGACGATCGAGGCGTGACGTGAACCGATGAAGTCGCTCGACACCGCGTCGGGCGCGTTGATGAAGTCGATCTGGCGCTTGAGCGGTGAGGTCAGGGACACGTTCCGGAGGTGGTCGAGCACCTGCTCGCGGGTGGTCCGCCGGGCGAGTTGCAGATTGAGGATCGCGATCGAGACGTCCGGCACCGGCACCCGGATCGAGCTGCCCGTGATGCCGGCCTTGAGGTCGGGCAGCGCCTTGGCGACCGCGGAGGCCGCACCGGTCTCGGTGATGACCATGTTGAGCGGCGCCGAGCGGCCACGGCGCTCGGACTTGTGGTAATTGTCCAGCAGATTCTGGTCGTTGGTGAACGAGTGGACGGTCTCCACGTGTCCCCGCAGCACCCCGTACTCGTCGTCCATGGCCTTCAGTGGCGGAACGATCGCATTGGTGGTGCAGGACGCGCAGGACAGGATCCGCTCGTCCGGCTTGATCGCGTCGTGGTTGACGCCGTGCACGATGTTGGGGACGTCACCCTTGCCCGGCGCGGTGAGGACGACCTTGTCGATGCCGGGGCGCAGATGCTGCGACAGGCCCGCGCGGTCACGCCACCTGCCGGTGTTGTCGATGAGGATGGCGTCCTTGATGCCGTACGCCGTGTAGTCCACGGACGCGGGGTCGTCGGCGTGGATCACCTTGATCTCGTTGCCGTTGGCGATGATCGTGCCGTTCGCCTCGTCGACCGTGATCGTGCCCTGGAACTGGCCGTGGATGGAGTCGCGGCGCAGCAGCGAGGCGCGCTTGACGATGTCCTCGGCCGCCCGGCCGGCGTCCCCGCGCACGACGATGGCGCGCAGCCGCAGGCCGTTGCCGGACCCCGCCTTCTCGATGAGCAGGCGGGCGACGAGCCGGCCGATGCGGCCGAAGCCGTAGAGGACGACGTCGCGGCCCTCGCGGCGCTCCAGCTTGTCGTCGCCCGTGGCGCCGGCGACGGCCTCGGCGGTGAAGTCCGCGACGGACAGGCCCCGCCCGTCGGTGCGGTACGTCGCGGCGAGCATCCCGATGTCGATCTGGGACGGGCCGAGGTCCAGCGCGGTCAGCGCGCGCAGGAACGGCATGGTCTCGGTGACCGACAGTTCCTCGCCGGCGATCTGCCGGGCGAACCGATGGGTCTTGAGGATGCTGACCACCGACTTGTTCACCAGGGAGCGGCTGTGGAGCAGGACGGTGACGTCGCGCTCCCGGTGCAGCTTCCCGATGAGCGGGATCATCGACTCCGCGATTTCCTCGCGGTTCTTCCAGTTGGTGAACGAGTCCTCGGTGACAGTCACAGATCTATCTTTCGAGCTAGGCGGCGCTCATATGGTAACCACCTCTCGATGCGATCTTTCCCCGGGTGGTGAAACGAGGGATGGACGGCGGCGATTGGCGAGATTTGCCCCTGTCTGTGCAGTGGCGCGCCGGCGGCTCGCGGGGTCGCCGGACCGGACCGAGCTTCGTCGCCCTTCCGGCCCGGTACCGGCTCAAGGGCGCGACGCAGGTCTCGCTCGCCGACCTCGCCGAGGACGCCCGGCTCCTGACCCCGGACGACGGCACGCCCCGAAGGGGCGCGGGGCTGTGTCAACGTGCGGCTTCGCCGCGTGGGCGCGACCGGCCACAACGCGGCCGCGCCCGGCCCGCCGTGGGACGTTCCACCGGTGTGTGCCGTTGCCCGTGTTCAGCGGTTCACGGTTCGCATGCCTGCCTCGTCGTAGCGGTCGCCGGCGGCCTCGGGGAGTTCCGCGTCGATGCGGCCCGAGCCGTCGTATATCGAACATCCGACCGGATCGGTCGGCGTGCACATGCCCGGCGCGGCTGACACACTGACCGGAAGGACCGTCGGCCACGACCTGACGGACGGTGGTGGTGAGCGCCATGGCCAGTCCGCACCGGGACCGCACCGCACCGGATCCGTGCGTCGACCCCCGCGGCGAACCCTTCCTCGGCACCCGCTTCGCCGCCCCCGGGCGGCCCCCCACCTTCCTGCGCCGCGCGCGCCTCCTCGACCACCTCGACCAGGGCCTCGGCACCCCGCTGACGCTGGTCGACGGACCGGCCGGGGCGGGCAAGACGCTCCTGGTCGCCGACTGGGCCGCGCACCTGGACCGGCCGGTGGCCTGGCTCACCGCCGACCCGGCGGACCGGGCCCCCGGACTGTTCTGGGCCTATCTGCTCCAGGCCCTGCGGGCCGCGGGCCTTGGGCCGTCGCCCGGCATCGGCTCCCCGGCGCACCCCGCAAGCGTCGACCGGGCCCTGCTGGCGCGGCTCGCGGCCGACCTGAGCGGCCGCGCCGACCCCGCGATCGTCGTCGTCGACGAGTTCGAGCGGGTGCCCACCGCGGACCTCGCCGAACAACTGGAGTTCGTGCTGCACCACGCGGCGGCCGGACTGCGGCTGATCCTCGTCACCCGCAGCGAACCGCTGCTCCCGCTGCACCGCCACCGGACGGCCGGCACCATCACCGAGATCCGCGGCGCGGAACTGGCGTTCACCACCGAGGAGGCGGCCACCCTGCTGGCGTCCCACGGCCTGCGGCTCACCGAGGACGCCGCGCACGCCCTGGTCCGCCGCACCCGGGGCTGGGCCGCCGGACTGCGCCTGTGCGCCCTGGCCGCGCGGCAGAGCACCGACCCGGAGCGCTGCCTCAAGGAGTTCGAGGCCGGACACAGCATCGTCGCCGACTATCTGCTCGCCGAAGTGCTCGGCCGGCAGCCCGCCGGGACGCAGGACCTGCTGCTGCGCGTGAGCGTCGTGGAGCGGTTCCGGCCGGGGCTCGCCGACGCGCTGACCGGACGGTGCGACGCCGAGCGGATCCTGGCCCGGCTGTGCCGGGAGAACGCCTTCATCGAGCCCCTCGGACAGACGTGGTACCGACTGCACCCGCTGTTCGCGGAGATCCTGCGGGCCCATCTGCGGGTGCGGCACCCCGGCCTGGAGACCGTGCTGCACCGCAGGGCCGCACGCTGGCTGAGCCGGTCCGGATCGCTCACGGAGACGCTCGCCCACGGCTGCGCCGCCGGAGACTGGGAGTTCGCCGCCCGCGCACTCGTCGACGACCTCGCGATCGGCCGGCTGTTCACCGGCCGCTGTCCCGACGACCTGGTGTCGCCGTTCGCCCGCATGACCGCAGGCACCGACAGCCCCGCCCAGGAACTCGTCCTGGCGGCCCGTGCGTTGGCCGGCCGCGACCTGGGCCATGGGCTGGCCCGGCTGCGCCACGCCGCGGAACTCCTCGACGGCGAGGGCACGGACCAGGTGCCCGACCGGCTCGGCTGCGCCCTCCTGGAGGCGTTCGCCGCACGCCTGACGGGCTCGCCCGGCCGGGCCGAACGTGCTGCCGCACTCGCCCGGGACCTGAGCCGGTCCGTGCCGGCCGAACGCCTGGACCGGCATCCCGAACTGCTCGCCCTGCTGCTGGCGCACGTCGGCTCGGTGCGGCTGTGGGCCGGGCACGTCGAGGAGGCGCGCGCCGCGCTCGCCGAGGCGGTCACCCGTCCGGGCGGCGCCGCCACCGCACTGCCCCGCCAGGACGCCCTCGGCCATCTCGCGCTGATCGACTGGCTGGCCGGCCGGACGGCCGGGGCGGAGCAGAGGGCGCTCGCCGCGCTGCGGGAGGCCGACCGGTACGGCCTGCCCGTGCCCGCCCGCTCCGGCGTCGGCAGGCTCGTCCTGGCCGCCGTGGCCGTCGAACGCGACGAACTGGACGCCGCCGAGGCCCTGCTCGACCAGGTCGCGACGGACGGCGACGGCACCGCGGACCCCGTCGTGGCGGCGGGCCGGGCCCTTGCCACGGCCCGGCTGCTGCTGGCCCGGGGCGATCCGGGGGCCGCCGTCGCCGCCTGCGCGGACCGCGTCACGGCCGTGGTCGCCTCCCCCTGGGCCGAGGACCACGCCGCGCTGATCGCCTCCGCCGCCCGGCTGGCCGACGGCGATCCGCACGCGGCGGCGGCCGCACTCGAACCCGTCGCCCGTCGCCTGCCCGACTGCGCCGTGGCGGCCGCACGGGCCCGGCTCGCGGCGGGCGACACCCGTGCGGCCCTCGGCCTGCTCGACGCGCTGCCGGCCGCGGGTCCGGTCGGCCCCGCGCTGACCGTGCGGGCCGCCCTCGTGCGCGCCGAGGCCGCCGACCTGGCCGGGGACGTCCCCGCCGCACGCCGCCTGGTCGCCCGGGCGCTGCGCGAGGCGTACCGCGAGCGGCTGCGCCGGCCGTTCCGTGAAGCCGGTCCGTGGCTGCGGCCCCTGCTCGCCACCGCCCCGGCCCACGACTGGCTCGCCCCGGGCGGCGGGGGCGCCCGCGGCGAGCCCGACCGGCGGCCCGCCCCGGTCGTCGAGGAGCTGAGCCCGCGCGAGCGCGATGTGCTGCGCCGGCTCGCACAGCTCATGTCCACCGAGGAGATCGCGGCGGACCTGTACGTGTCCGTCAACACGGTCAAGACCCACCTCAAGAGCGCCTACCGCAAGCTCTCGGTCAACCGGCGAGCGGACGCGGTGCGCCGGGCCCGCGCGCTGCGCCTGCTGTGAGGCGCCGCGGCGGTATCACCTGTGCCGGGTGAGGCCGTGGCTCCCCGCGGGGCGGACGATCGCGGGGAAGGGCACGGTTCGCCTGCGTACACGCCACCCGCGGGGAGAACAGCTCATGCGGTACGAGATCCGCATCGACGGGCATCTGTCCAAGACGCTCGCCGAGGCCTTTCCCGAACTCGACCACGTCCTCGTGTCCGACCAGACCCTGCTGTACGGGCCGGTGGTGGACGAGGCGCACCTGTACGGGCTGCTGGCCCGGTGCCAGTCGCTGGGTCTGTGCGTCCTGGAGATGCGCCGGCTGCCGGAATGACGCGCCGTGCCGTCGGGGACCCGCCCCGAACGCACGACCAGGTGAGGAGGAGCCATGACCGAACCCCCTCGACCGAAACCCCGAGCCACCCCCGGACCACACTTCGGCGCCCCAGGGCCGGACCCCGGCGCCCCAGGGCCGGACCCCTCCGCCCCAGGGCCGGGCCCTTCCGCCCCCGGGCTGGACCCCTCCGCCTCGGGGCCGGGCCCCTCTGCACCCGGGCCGGGCCCCTCCGCGTCGGGTCAGGATCGGGATGTCGCGGAGGTGTTGGCCGCCCTCGGGGCGTCCTGGTTGTGGGCCCTGGGCTCGGCCCTGGTCACCCTGCTGGCCGGCATCCTGATCCTGGTCTGGCCGAACGAGACCTTGCAGGTGCTGGCCGTCATCATCGGCCTCTATCTGCTGCTGGGCGGGGTGTTCCGGCTGGTCACCGCCTTCGCCGGGCAGGGGCACGGCGAACGGACCACCGGGGTGCTGGTCGCCCTGCTGTTCGTCCTGGCCGGTGTGCTGTGCCTGCGCCACCCGTTGCAGACGATCGCCGCGCTGTCGCTGATCGTCGGGGCGACCTGGCTGGTGTCCGGCATGCTCACGCTGTACACGGCCGTCTCCTTCAAGGCACTGCCGCACCGTGGAGTCCTCTTCGCCGCGGGCGTGCTGGGTGTCGCCGCGGGCATCGTGGTGCTCGCGCTGCCCGCCGCCTCCGCGGTGGTCCTGACCCGGCTGCTCGGACTGTGGCTGGTCCTGCTCGGGCTGATGGAGCTGACGACGGCCTTCGCGCTGCGATCCGCCCTGCGCAGGCTACGCTGACCCGCCGCCCGTCCTCCCGGACTTCCTGCCCTTGCGCGCCTTCCCGCCGTTTCCGGACCGGCCGGCCTTCCCCGCGTACGGGTCGGGCTCCGCCCCTTCGGGCGCCTGCTGCTCCAACTCCCGCCGGACCTCGGCGAGTTCACGCTCAGTCGCCGCGCTGACCTCCGGGTACTGCGGGTCGATGTCCCCCAGGGTGCGCACCAGTACGGCCGCCGCGCAGGCGCGCGCGAACCACTTGTGGTCGGCCGGGATCACATACCAGGGAGCCCACAGCGTGCTGGTGGCGGACAGCATCTGCGAGAACGCCTCCTGGTAGTCGTCCCAGTGGGCGCGCTCACGGACGTCCGCCGGCGAGAACTTCCAGTTGCGCTCGGGTACGTCGATGCGCTTGAGGAAACGGATCCGCTGCTCTTCCCTGGACAGGTTGAGGAACAGTTTTACGATCCTGAAGCCGTTGTCCGTCAGATGGCGCTCCCAGTCGTTGATCTCCCGGTAGCGCCGCTCCCAGACGTCCGGGCCCCGGGCCTCGGCGGGCAGCTTCTGCCGGGTCAGGTTCTCCGGATGCACCCGCACCACCAGGACCTCTTCGTAGTGGGACCGGTTGAAGATGCCGATCTCGCCGCGTGCGGGCAGCCGGCGGACATAGCGCCACAGATAGTCGTGGTCCAGTTCCTCCGCCGAGGGCACCTTGAACCCGGCCACGTGGACGCCCTGCGGATTGAGTCCGCTCATCACGTGCCGGATCGTGCCGTCCTTGCCTCCCGCGTCCAGCCCCTGGAGGCAGACCAGCACGCCGAAGGTGTCCTGGGCGGCCAGCCGTCTTTGGTAGTCGGCGAGCAGATCGACTCCGGCGCGCAGCAACTCGACGCCGTCCTGCTTCTTGCGCAGGCCCGCCCGGTAGCCGGGGTCGAAGTCGTCCTTCAGACGTACCGTCGAGCCGGGTTCGACCCGCAGCGGCTCGATGAAGTCCGTGAGCCGTCGGACCCTGTCATCCGCCATGGCCCGTTCGTCCCTTCCACGCCGTGCACCGCCCCGCATCGCCGCATCCCCGGTACCGGTACCCGGGTACCCCGGTACCCGCAGGATGTCCGGGCAGACGGGCCCTCGGTCTCACCCTCCCCGGGTGACTCCCGCGGCCCCGGTTCCTGGGGCGTGCGGTCGGCCGGACCGGTCGCCGGCGTGGTCCTGGCCGCCGGTGACCGCGGCGGCGATCAGCCGGTCGATCAGGGCGATCAGCACGTCCCGGCACGACCCGCGTTCCCGCGCGTCGCACAGCAGCACCGGGGTGTTTGCCGGCAGCGTGAGCGCGTCCCGCACGTCGTCGGCCGGATACGGATGCCGGCCGTGGAAGCCGTTGACGCCGACCACGAACGGGATGCCCCGCCGCTCGAAGAAGTCGATGGCGGCGAAGCTGGACCGCGGCCTGCGCACGTCGACCAGGACCACCGCCCCCAGGGCGCCGATCGCCAGGTCGTTCCACATGAACCAGAACCGCTGCTGCCCGGGGGTGCCGAACAGGTACAGCACGAGGTCCTGCCCGATGCTGATGCGGCCGAAGTCCAGGGCGACGGTGGTGGCCCGTTTCTCCTCGATGCCGTCGAGGTCGTCGACGCCGAGGCCGGCGGCCGTCAGCGGTTCCTCCGTGCGCAGCGGGACGATCTCGCTGACGGATCCGACCATGGTGGTCTTGCCGACGCCGAACCCCCCGGCGATCAGGATCTTGACGGTGTCGGGGGCGGCGACCGCCCCGGCGGGGGAGCCGGGGAGCGGGCGGCCGATCTTGCTGACCATGAGGCGGGGATGCCCTTTCGTCGAAGCGGGAGAGCCGGCCCGACGGCCGCGGATCGACCGGATCTAGAGCCGGCCGAGGCCGTCGCGTACCTTCCGCAGCAGTTCCAGGTCGGGTGTGCCGGAGACGGGGTGCGGCGGGCGGGCGGTGATCCGGCCGTCCTCCAGCAGGTCGCAGAGCAGGATGACGACGACGCTCACCGGAAGGTCGAGGTGGGCGGCGAGTTCCGCGACGGCGATCGGCCGGGCGCACCGCTTGAGGATGCGGGTGTGCTCGGGCTGGAGCCGCCCGGCCCAGGCGGGCTGCGGTTCGACCGCGGTCACCGTGGTGATGAGGGTGAAGTCGGCGCGGCTCGGCCGGGTTCGCCCGCCGGTCAGGGTGAACGGTCGTACCAGACGGCCCGCCGGGTCGCCGCCGCTCACCTCACTCGCCGCGGTCGGACGCGGTGACGGCACCCGCGCGCGGTGCCGCGCTCAGATGCTCACCGATCTTCTTCACCAGCATGTTCATCTGGTACGCCACCACGCCGACGTCCGCGCCCTGGCCGGTGAGGACGACCAGATGGGCGCCCGGTCCCGCGGAGGTCAGGAGCAGGAAGCTGTTGGCCATCTCGATGAGCGCCTGGCGCACCGGGCCGCCGCGGAAGTCCATGCTGACGCCCTTGCTGAGGCTCATCAGGCCGGACGCGGTCGCGGCGAGGCGCTCCGCGTCGTCGCGCAGGAACCCGGTGGACTTGCTGACGACGAGTCCGTCCTCGGAGAGGACCACGGCGTGGTTGACCTCGGCGACCCGGTCGACGAGACCGGTGAGCAGCTGGTCGAGCTGGGTGTGCGTGGCGGGGGTGGGGCGGGTCATGTCAGCGTCCTTCGTGAGCGGTCGGCGGGCGGAGTCGGACATCGAGGTCCTCGGTCTCGGGCGGTTCCGCGGGCGGCGCGGGGTCCTCGTCACGGGCCCGCAGCGTGCCGCGCTGGAAGCCGCCGAGCGAGGAGGCGGCGCGTTCCGCGGTGAAGTCGTCATGGCCCGTCTCCCCGGCCGGCGGCGCCTCCTCGCGCAGCTCCAGGACCAGGCTGGTCTGCGGCACCCGGCGCGGCAGCGGCGCGAGACCGCCGACGCCCGCGGTCTCCTCCGGGCGGGGGGCCGCGGCGGGCCTGGCCGGGCCGGCCTGCCGGGTCCGCTCGGCGACGGCCGTCACCACGGCGCTTCCCGCGCCGCCGCCCGGTCCCTGCCCCGCCGCGTGCCCCGCTGTGCGCTCCGTGGCGTCCCTGCGCGGATCCCGGGCCGCGGGCTTGTCGGGCATCTCCCGCACGACGATCTCGTGCGGCACCAGCACGATCGCCGTGGTCCCGCCGTACGGCGACGGGCGCAGGGTCACGGCGATGCCGTGCCGGGTGGCGAGCCGGGCGACGACGAACATGCCGAGCCGCAGGTCGTCGGCGAGCCCGACCACGTCGAACGGGGGCGCCACCGCCAGCTGGGCGTTGAGCGAGGCGTAGTCCTCCTCGGACATGCCGAGGCCGCGGTCCTCGACCTCGATGGCCAGTCCCTTGGCGACCAGCGCGGCCCGCACCCCGACCGGGCTGGGCGCGGGCGAGTACACGGTCGCGTTGTCGATGAGTTCGGCGAGCAGATGGATCACGTCGGCGACCGCGGGCGGGGCGAGGCTCACCTCGTCGTCGGCGCGCACCTCGACCCGCTGGTACTCGGCGACCTCGCCGACGGCGCTGTGCAGGATGTCGATCAGCGCGACCGGTTCACTCCAGCTGCGCCGTGGCTGCTCACCGCTGATGATGACGAGGTTCTCCTCGTAGCGGCGCAACTGGCTCGCCGTGGAGTCCAGTTCGTACAGGCCCTGGAGGACGTCCGGGTCGTTGTGCTGCCGTTCCAGCGCGTCCAGCTTGCTGAGCTGGAGGTTGACCAGGTTCTGGCTCTGCCGGGCGATGCCGAGGATGACCTTCTGGAACCCGCGCCGGGTGTCGGCGAGTTCGACGGCGGTGTGCACGGCCGTGCGCTGGGCGGTGTTGAACGCCTGGGCCACCTGGCCGAGTTCGTCGCGCCCGTAGTCGAGCGGCGGCGCCGCCAGCTCCACGTCGACCCGCTCGCCGCGCTCCAGCCGGGCGACCACGTCGGGCAGCCGCTCCTCGGCCAGGCCGAGCGTGGCCTCCCTGAGCCCGCGCAGCCGCCGGGACAGCGAGCGGGTGATACGCCAGGACATGCCGACGCACAGCAGCAGGGCGACGAGCCCGCCGACGCTCAACGAACCGGCCGTGACCAGCAGGTCGTGCGCCCGCGCGGCGCTGCGGTCGAGCAGCGCAGTTGTCTGACGCTTGATCAGTTCCGAGTAGCGCGCGCCCACTTCGGTCAGCGCGGCGCTCCACTCGGCCCGCGCGTCGGGGAGCGCGATCCGGCCGTCTACCGCGCCTGCCGTGGACCGGGCGGCGAGGATCCTGTCCTCGACGCCCTCCAGCGTCTTCCATTCGGCGCTCTGCAGGATCTGTTCGGTCTGTGTCTTGGCGCTGCCGCGCAGCGCGGGCACCGCCTGGTCCTCGACCAGCCAGCGGCGGGCGTTCACCAGCTGGGTGAACGTGGTCCACTGGTCGTCGGTGAGCTGCCCGGACGACCAGGTGAGGGCGAGCAGCGCGTCCTCCCGGGAGACCTGCTCGGCCGCGTGCTCCAGCGCGACGAGCGGCCCCGCCTGCGAGGTGAGGTCGCCGTCGTCGACCTGGGACAGCTCTTGGAAGGCGTGGATCTGGTCGTCGATGATCGCGGTGTACTGGTCCAGCACCTGTTCGGCGGTGATGTCGGTGGGGTCGTCGACCTGGCCCCGGTAGTACTCCAGGCTGCCGACCGAGGCGACGACCGAGTACATGCGGTCCTTGACGCGGGCCGGGGCCCGACGGATCTCCTTCGTCTGCCCGACCAGCCGGGCCACGGCCGCGTCCGTCGTCCTGCGCTGGGCGTCGAGCGCCGCCCGGGAGCCGTGCGGGGAGGCGAGCCACGCGGCGGACAGCCGGCGTTCCTGCTGCAACGCGAGGGTGGCCTCGGTGCCCATGGCCCCCGTCGACCGGCTCAACTGCGTCTGCGTCCGCAGCCGCAGCCCCTCCGAGAACATCTGGGTCGTGGTCACACCCCAGACGGCGGCGAGGGTGACGCTCGGCACGAGGGCCAGCAGGATCAGGGAGAGCCGTATGGAGCCCAGACGGCGCCGGGCACCTGTCCGTTCAGACATCGTCGTCCTAGAGGCGGTCTTCGGGGGCGGGACGGGGGGACAGGCGCGGCGGGTGACCACGTGTCCGATGCGGCACGAGGGGGTGCGCAGGATGCTATCCGCACATGTGACCGCATGTGCCGTGAGTGGTCGAATCGTTGGCGTCGGCCCGGACGAACGGCCGGATCAACGCGTCCCGCTGGCGGCGAACTTCGCCACCGAGGCCACGTTCGTCCTGGTCACGAAGGCGGGGCCGGTGAGCACGGGCGACACCCCGCCGCCGCTGACGTTGCCGTTGGTCCGGTACAACCACAGCGCGTCCACGGCGAGATAGCCCTGGAGGTAGGGCTGCTGGTCCACCGCGAACTGCACATCACCGCTGCGCACGGCCTTGACCAGGTCGTTGTTGAGATCGAAGGTCGCCACCCGGGCCCGGCTGCCGGCCTGCTTGACGGACTTGACCGCGGCGAGCGCGAACTGCGCCCCGTTGGTGACCACTTCGTCGATGTCGGGGTTCTGCCGCAGCTGGGCCGCGACGGCCTCGGTGACCGCGCCCATGTCGGTGCCGTCGACGTAGGCGATGGTGGTCCGGCCGTCGAAGGTCTTCTTCACACCGGCGCACCGCGCCTCGACGGCGATGTTGCCGCGCTCGTGGATCACACACAGGGTGTGCTTGGCGTTCAGGTCGTCCAGCTTGTCGCCGACGGCACGGCCCGCCACGCTCTCGTCCTGGCCGAAGTACTCCAGGGCGCCCGCCGACTGCCAGGCGTCGATGCCGGAGTTGAGCGCGACCACGGGAATGTCCGCCGCCTTCGCCTGGTCGAGCGGGCTCTTCATGGCCTCGGGCTTGGCCAGCGTCACGGCGATGCCGTCGGCCTTGTCGCGGATCGCGTCACGGACCAACTCGGCCTGCCCGGCGGCGTCGGGGTCGTTCGCGTAGGTCAGCTCGACGCCGTCCTTGGCCGCGGCCGCCTCGGCTCCCTTGCGCACCAGGTCCCAGAAGGCGTCCCCCCGGTCGCCGTGGCTGATCAGGGTTATCTTCAGCCGGGCGCCCGCCCCGCCGGTGTCGGCCGACGACCGCGTGCCGTCGGTGCCGGAGCAGCCGGCCACCAGCAGACAGCCCGCCGCGGCGGCGGCGGTCAGCGCCGTGGCATGCGCCGGTCTGCCGGGGGAGGGGCGTGGGGGAGACGTGTTCATGGGGGTGCGGCACCTCGCTGTGCGGCCGAGCATGAGCGGAAGGGAGCGCCGGCCCGGTGCTCGGGCGCGCCGACCGGTCCGCTCTCCGGGCCCGGAGCCAATCGCGTGTGACCGCGGGTAGTCAAGTGTGCCGAGGGCGTCAGGGGGTGTCGGTGCCGCATCGTGATGATGCGTGTGCCGTGGGGCGGCAGGGCGGGAGAGACCGCCAGGCACTCAGTGCCGTGGCGGCTGCCGGCCCGGCGGTCGCCTCATGTGGGGGCGGCGGTGTCGGGGGTGGCCTCGTCGTCGCCGGTGCCCGGCTGACAGGTGGGGCACAACTCGTGGCGGCCGTCGAAGGTGACGACGGTTCCCCAGCCGAGGCAGTGCTCGCAGTCATGGGCCAGGCTCAGGTCCGGGTGTGGAGGCAGAAAGGGGCTGCGGTGGGCTCCGTGTGCCATGCGGTGCGGCTCCTCGAAGTCGCGGTCGCGGTGCCCCCAGTCTGTCCCTTTATGTCAAATATGTCAGTGATGCGTGTCACTGAGTGCCAGCGAGGATCGGGAACACCGAGGTCGATGCCGACGCCCTCCGGCGCGGTCAGCTCCACAGGGGCAGCGTCGTTACCCGCTCGTATCCGGTCGGTCGGCCGTCGGCATAGGTGAGGCTGATCCGGGTGTAGTGGTCAAGGCTCGGGTGTCGCTGCCAGCGCTCGGGGTGTTCGAGGCGGACGGTGACCTCGTAGGCGTGGAACTTGCCCGCGGCGCAGTACGGCTTGCAGTCGTTCACCAAGTTGACGCCCTGGGCCGTCGCCGTGTCCCGGTCCCACTGCGTCCAGCGCAGCCCGGTGAGGCGGCTGTTGCCGTCCCCGCAGGCGAGGATGAAGTCGCCGGGCCGCACGCTGGAGTTCCAGAAGCAGTCCACGAGGACGGGCGTCGCGCTCTGCCGCGCCTGGTGACCGGCGGGCACCGGCGCCGACGGGGCCGCCGCGCCCGTCGTCGCGGCTCCCGCGAGCAGTACGCCCGCCGAGAGCACGATCGCGGTACGCCGCACCCGTCTGCGCATGGTCGCTCCCGCCCGCCTTGGTGCACTCGCGGCCCCGCCGCTTCGGACGCCACCGCCTCGGTATAGACGCTACGACCGTCCCGGGAGATCCACCACTCGCACCCCGCGGCGGCCCGCGATGTGCGGTGAGGGGCGGCCGAGCCGGGCCGGCGGACGGGTTCGGAGCCGTGCGCGGCCGGCGCCGGCCGCTGTCCGGGGACGGCGGCCGGCACCGGCCGGGGGTCATCTCCGGTAGCCGAGGATGGTCATCATGCCCGACTCGGAGTGGTACTGGTTGTGGCAGTGCAGCATCCACAGCCCGGGGTTGTCGGCGTCGAAGTCGGCGACGAGCTTGCGGTGCGGGAGCACGATCGAGGTGTCCTTGCGGGCGCCCACCCCGTTGAGGCCGACGACCGCGAACGTGTGGCCGTGCAGATGCATGGGGTGCCACATGTCGGTGCCGTTGATGAGGGTGAGTCGGACGCGCTCGCCCTGCCGGACGGGATGGCGCTGGGTGAGCGAGTACGGCTTGTGGTCGAACGACCAGTTGTACTGCTTCATGTCGCCGGTGAGCCTGATCCGGATCTCACGGTCGGGTTTGCGCTCGGCCAGGGCGACGGACTCGTGCGGATTGATCCGCCGGGCCGGCACCAACTCACGGTCCAGCTCCGCCGGGTAGGCGTCGGCCCGCGGCGCGGACTCCTTGCCGCTGGTGCGCAGCAGGGCCATGGCACGGGAGCCCTTGCCCTCGGCGAGCGCGACGAACGGGAAGACGCCGTCCTTCGCGGTGATCAGCACGTCGTAGCGTTCCGCCATGCCGAGGATCAGCGCGTCGGTCTCCGTGTGCTCGACGGGGTAGCCGTCGGTGTGGGTGACGATCATCCTGTGCCCGCCGAGGGCGACCCGGAAGGCGGTGTCCGAGCCCGCGTTGACGATGCGCACCCGGATCCGCTCGCCGGGCCGGGCCCGGAACACCGACGGGTTGCCGGGCAGCCGGCCGTTGGCGAGGTAGTGGGGGTAGGCGACGTTGCCGCCCACGCTGTGCAGGATGGCGCTGCGTTTGCCGTGCAGCATGCGGGAGGGCCCCTTCGGCTTCGCTGGGGCCGGGTGCGGCGCGGCGGGGGCGCCGTGGCCGCCGGCTTCGGGGCCGTTGCCCATCCCCTTGTCCATGCCCATGCCGTCCATGGACATGGTCTTGCCGTGCCGCAGTTCCGTGAGGACACCGTCCGGGGTGGAGCCGCCGACGCCGTCGATCCAGTCGTCGAGGACGATCAGCCACTCCTTGTCGTAGTGCAGCGGCTCCCTCGGGTCGTCGACGATGAACGGGGCGTACAGGCCGCGGTCGGGCTGCATGCCGGAGTGGGAGTGCAGCAGGTAGGTGCCGGGGTGGCTGACGGTGTAGTGGTAGGTGAAGTCGGAGCCGGGCGCGATGGCGTCCTGGGTCAGGCTGGGCACGCCGTCCATGTCGCAGCGCATGCGCACGCCGTGCGAGTGGAGCGTGGTCTCGGCGGGCAGGTGGTTGGCGACGGTGAGGCTGAGGACGTCGCCGGCGGTGACGCGGACCAGTGGGCCCGGCAGGCTGTCACCGTAGGCCCAGGTGCGAAACTTTCGTCCGTCCAGGTCCACGGTCGTCTCGGCGGCGGTGAACTTGAACCTGCGTACGGGCCCGGAGCCGCGTCTGCGTTCGACGGCGTGCACCTCGGGACCGGAGGGGTTCACGAATCCCCTGGGTCCCGGGGGGACGAAGCCGTGGCTGGGGCCCTTGGCCGTCGCGCCGGCTTGTGGTCGGGACTGCGGGTGCGAGCCGTTTCCGGTGCAGGCCGACAGGAGTCCCGAGCCGACGGCCGCGACCGAGGCGGTGAGCAAGGTACGCCGCGAAGGTTTGTGCATGGATGAATAACACACGTTTGAAGCTGATATGTCCGGTATCTGGGGCGGCGCGTCATGATGTCGAGGGTGGCGCGTCATGATGCCGCAGGCGGGGCGTGGTGATGCGGGGGCGGGAAGGAGTGCCGGGACCCGGGCGCGGTGCGCTGTCAGTGTGCGCTGTCAGTGTCGGATGCGACCCTGCACGGCATGGATGAGCGGGAGTTCATGCGGGGCCGGGTGTACGGGGCCGATCACGAGGACGCGGGCCCCCGGCCCGGCCGCAGCTACGCGGAGCTGGTCGGGGGTCCCCTGGACGGGCTGCTCCTGGACGTCACCGGGCGACCCGAGCGGGCGACGGGGGAGCAGGTGGCGCTGGTGACCGAGCTGGGCCGCTACGGCCCCGGCGGCCGGGCCCTGTACGCGCCCCGGGCGGACGGCCGCCACTACGACTGGCGCGGCGACGCGCCCTGACCGGGGCGGCCGGACCCGGCGGCCGAACCCGGCGTGAGGGTGGCCCGTGGCGGGTGGGAATGCGGGCCCCGGGGATCTTGTTGCAGGGTCCGTGGCTGTCATGCGCACTACTAAAGTGCGGATGCGGCCGGAGAGGAGATTCCCATGGCACGCAGTACCACGCGTCCCGTCGTCACGCTGAGGTCGACGGCCGCGACCGGTGTCACCTATGTGACCCGCAAGAACCGACTGAGCGACCCCGACCGGCTCGTTCTGCGCAAGTACGACCCCGTGGCGGGGCGGCACGTCGCCTTCCGCGAGGAACGCTGACCCTGCCGAGAGCACCCCGGGCAGACGGTCGGCGGCCTCAGGCCTGCCGACGGCTCCCGTCAAGCGGGCCGCGTCGCCGGACGCCGGCCGGCTGCGGGCCCGGCTGGCGGCCGAGGGGGCGCGTCCGTGGGGGGCCGGGCGCCCTCGGCCGACGTTTTGGACGCGCGTCCGAGTACGCCGCGCTCCCGGCGTCGGCCGCCTCACCCCCGACCCGTGCCCCGGCCGCGGGCGCCCGCCCGGGTGGCCCGCCGACGGTCGCCCTCGGCCTGTGTCCTGGCCGTGCTGGGCTGCCCGCCATCTGCCTGGGGGGTCTGTCGATGGTCGCCCTCGGCGCGTGTGCCGGTCGCGTTGAGCCGCCCTCGACCCGCCTGGGTCGCCCGCTGACGGTCGCCTCGGCCTGTGTCCTGGCCGTGCTGGGTGGCCTGTCGATGGTCGCCCTCGGCCTGTGTCCTGGCCGTGCTGGGCTGCCCGCCATCCGCCTGGGTGGCCTGTCGATGGTCGCCCTCGGCCCGTGCCCCGGCCGCGCTGAGCCGCCCGCCATCTGCCCGGGTGGCCCGCTGACGGTCGCTCCGGCCCGTGCCCCGGTCGCGTTGAGCCGTCCGGCAACCGCCGTGGTGGCCCGGCGGTGTCGGGTCGCGGGGCGGGGGGTGACAGGGGCGGACGGCGTGGTCAGGTTGCGGGTGGTGGGGTGGAGCGGCGCAGCAGGCTCAGCGTCGTGTCGAGCGCCGCTTCCAGATGGGTGATGCCGCCCGTCGACATCAGGATGACCACCCCGCCCTGTACCGCGGCGACCAGCGCGGCCGCCGTACGGTCGGCGTCCAGCCGCCGGTCGATCGCGCCCCCGTCCTGCATGCGCCGGATCCCCGTCCGCAGCGCCTGCTGCCACTGCTCGATCAACCGGCCGGTGAGCGCCTGCGCGGCCGGTGTGGTGCGGCCCAACTCCGTGACCAGTACGCCCAGCGGACAGTCCACGCCCTGGTGCCGATAGCGCAGGACCACCGCGTCCCGCCAGTCCCGCCAGGACTGCCAGGTGCTCAGGTCGCTCAGATGCGGCTCCTGGTCCTGAAGCACCCGGTCGGCCTCCCGGGCGGCCACCGCGTACAGCAACTCCTCTTTGCCGCCGGGGAAGTAGTGGAAGATCTGGCTCTTGCTGGTGGCGGTCCGCGCGCGGATGTCGTCCAGTGTGGTGGCCGCCGCACCCCGGGCGCGGATCTCGGCCGCGGCGCCCTCGACGATGCGCCGCCGGGTGGCCGCGCCCTTGGCGGTGAGCTTCGTCCGGTGCGGGCTGGACATAGGACGCCTCCTTGTGGACTCGCGGGTCCATTCTAGGCCCGGGGGCCGCGCCGCCGTGCCGCAACCCGCGGGCCCGAGCCGCCCGCCCGTTCCCCGCCGCTTTCTACAGTGCTGTAGAAATCTCTCGGAAGGTGATCACTCGACAGCCGTGCCGGCGGGCCCGGCCGGCCGGGTGAGCGCGGCGCGTGAAGGAGCGGAAGCAGCACCATGTCGGACGAGTCGGACCAGCACCAGCACGCGGCCGAGCCGGTGCCGTTATCCGCCCGGCGTGATCTGGCCCGGCGCTGCCGGGCCGTCACGGAGGCCCGCTGGTTCGCCCTCACCGTCTTCACGGTGATCCTGGCGAACGCGGCGCTGCTGGGCGTGGAGACCTACACCGGCCTCGTCGCCGACTGGCAGCACTGGCTGAGGCTCGCCGAACACGCCTGTCTGGCCGTCTTCACCGTCGAGATCCTGCTGCGCCTGGCGGCCCACGCGGACCGGCCACGGGAGTTCTGGAAGGACCCGTGGAACCTCTTCGACCTGGCCGTCGTGCTGTGCGCCTTCCTGCCCGTCGTCCGCGAGAACACCACCGTGCTGCGGCTGCTGCGGCTGGCCCGGGTGCTGCGCACCGCCCGGTTCCTGCCGCAACTGCGCATCGTGCTGGTCGCCGTGGCCCGCAGCCTGCCCGGCACGCTGAGCTTCCTCCTCGTCGGCGCGCTGCTGCTGTACGTGTACGCCATGGTCGGCTGGGTCTTCTTCGGCGGGTCCGACCCCGAGCACTACGGGTCCGTCGGCCGGGCCGTCCTCTCCCTCTTCCTCCTGATGACGCTGGACGGCATCGGGGACGCGGTCCGGGCCGGCCTTGAGGTGTCCCGCTGGAGCCTGCTCTACTACGCCTCCTACGTCCTGCTGGCCTCCTTCGTCCTGGTCAACGTGCTCATCGGAGTGGTCCTGACCTCGCTCGAAGAGGCCCGCGAACTGGAACGGGACGAGTCGCCCGCGCGGCGCCCCGCCCCCGTCGCACCCGAGGAGCGGCGGCACCTCGCGGAACGCATCGCGACCGCACGCCGCGCGCTCGACGACCTCGAACGCGACCTCCAACGCGATACCGAACGCGACCTCCGACGCGCCACCGAACGCGACATCGAACGGGATGCCGACCGCGGCCGTGCCCGGTCCCCGCTCGCCGTGGCGGGGGAGCCGACGCTCCCGGCACCGGGCAGCGGCCCCTGACACCCGGCCGGGCCCCGGGGCGCGAGCGGGCTTCGGTCGATCCCCCGGGCGGGCCCGGATGTCAATGTGATGTTCGCCTCTTTCAGCCGTCGTCCGCCCGCCCCTAACGTTGCCGCGTGGCAGGGCAGGGGAGTCGCCGACACGATGGTGTTCGTCGCCGGCAGGCCGAAGGGGTCGATGATGTTCCGCAAGGTGCTGGTCGCCAACCGTGGTGAGATCGCGATTCGCGCATTCCGCGCCGGCTACGAGCTGGGCGCGCGCACCGTCGCCGTGTTCCCGCACGAGGACCGCAATTCACTGCACCGGCTCAAGGCCGACGAGGCCTACGAGATCGGCGTACCCGGGCATCCGGTACGGGCCTACCTGTCGGTCGAGGAGATCGTGGGCGCGGCACGCCGCGCGGGCGCCGACGCCGTGTACCCCGGTTACGGGTTCCTGTCCGAGAACCCGGAACTCGCCAGGGCCTGCGAACAGGCGGGCATCACCTTCGTCGGACCCAGCGCCCACACGCTCGAACTGACCGGGAACAAGGCGCGTGCCGTGGCCGCCGCCCGCGCCGCGGGCGTGCCCGTGCTGGGCTCCTCGGCGCCCTCCACCGACGTGGACGAACTGGTCCGGGCCGCCGACGACATCGGTTTCCCGGTGTTTGTGAAGGCGGTGGCGGGCGGCGGCGGCCGCGGGATGCGCCGGGTGGCGGAACCCGCCCAGCTGCGCGAGGCCATCGAGGCGGCGTCCCGCGAGGCGGCCTCCGCGTTCGGCGACCCCACCGTCTTCCTGGAGAAGGCGGTCGTCGATCCGCGCCACATCGAGGTGCAGATCCTCGCCGACGGCGACGGCGACGTCATGCACCTCTTCGAGCGGGACTGCTCCGTGCAGCGTCGCCACCAGAAGGTCATCGAACTCGCGCCCGCGCCGAACCTGGACCCCGCGCTGCGCGAGCGGATCTGCGCCGACGCCGTACGCTTCGCCCGCGAGATCGGCTACCGCAACGCCGGCACCGTCGAGTTCCTGCTCGACCGCGCCGGCCACCACGTCTTCATCGAGATGAACCCGCGCATCCAGGTGGAGCACACGGTGACCGAGGAGGTCACCGACGTCGACCTCGTGCAGGCCCAGTTGCGGATCGCCGCCGGGCAGACCCTCGCGGACCTGGGGCTGACCCAGGAGTCCGTCACCCTGCGCGGCGCCGCGCTGCAGTGCCGCATCACCACCGAGGACCCGGCCAACGGCTTCCGCCCGGACACCGGCCGGATCAGCGCGTACCGCTCGCCGGGCGGCTCGGGCATCCGTCTCGACGGCGGCACCACCCACGCCGGTACCGAGATCAGCGCGCACTTCGACTCGATGCTGGTCAAACTCACCTGCCGGGGCCGGGACCTGAAGGCCGCGATCGTCCGCGCCCGGCGCGCCGTCGCCGAGTTCCGCATCCGCGGTGTGGCCACCAACATCCCCTTCCTGCAAGCCGTCCTCGACGACCCGGACTTCCAGGCCGGACGGGTGACGACCTCGTTCATCGAGGAACGCCCCCACCTGCTGACCGCGCGTTCCTCCGCCGACCGCGGCACCAAACTGCTCACCTATCTCGCCGACGTCACGGTGAACAAGCCGCACGGCGAGCGGCCCGACCTGATCGACCCGGTCACCAAGCTGCCCCCGCTGCCCGCGGGCGAGCCGCCCGCCGGGTCCCGGCAGCGACTCGTCTCGCTCGGCCCCGAGGGCTTCGCCCGCCGACTGCGCGAGTCGCCGACGCTCGCCGTCACCGACACCACCTTCCGCGACGCCCACCAGTCGCTGCTCGCCACCCGGGTGCGCACCAAGGACCTCCTCACGGTCGCCCCCGTCGTCGCCCGCACCCTGCCCGGACTGCTCTCCCTGGAATGCTGGGGCGGCGCCACCTACGACGTCGCCCTGCGCTTCCTCGCCGAGGACCCCTGGGAGCGGCTGGCCGCCCTGCGCGAGGCCGTGCCCAACATCTGTCTGCAGATGCTGCTGCGCGGCCGCAACACCGTCGGCTACACGCCGTACCCGACCGAGGTCACCGACGCCTTCGTGCAGGAGGCAGCCGCCACCGGCATCGACATCTTCCGGATCTTCGACGCGCTCAACGACGTCGGACAGATGCGCCCGGCCATCGACGCCGTGCGCGAGACCGGCACCGCGGTCGCCGAGGTCGCCCTGTGCTACACCGCCGATCTCTGCGACCCGTCCGAACGCCTCTACACCCTCGACTACTACCTGCGCCTGGCCGAGGAGATCGTCGCCGCGGGCGCGCACGTCCTCGCGGTCAAGGACATGGCGGGACTGCTGCGCGCCCCCGCCGCGGCCACGCTCGTCACGGCGCTGCGCCGCGAGTTCGACCTGCCGGTCCATCTGCACACCCATGACACGGCGGGCGGTCAGCTCGCCACCTACCTCGCCGCGGTCCAGGCGGGCGCGGACGCGGTGGACGGCGCGGTGGCGTCGATGGCGGGCACCACCTCGCAGCCGTCGCTGTCGGCGATCGTCGCCGCCACCGACCACACGGCGCGGCCCTCCGGCCTCGGCCTCCAGGCCGTCGGGGACCTGGAGCCGTACTGGGAGAGCGTCCGCCGGATCTACGCGCCCTTCGAGGCGGGCCTCGCCTCGCCGACCGGGCGGGTCTACCACCACGAGATCCCCGGCGGACAACTGTCCAACCTGCGCACCCAGGCCGTCGCGCTCGGGCTCGGCGACCGGTTCGAGGACATCGAGGCCATGTACGCCGCCGCCGACCGGATCCTGGGCCGTCTGGTCAAGGTCACCCCGTCCTCCAAGGTCGTCGGGGACCTCGCCCTGCACCTGGTCGGCGCCGATGTGCGCCCGGAGGACTTCGAGGCCGCACCGGACCGCTACGACATCCCCGACTCCGTCATCGGTTTCCTGCGCGGCGAGTTGGGCACCCCGCCCGGTGGCTGGCCGGAGCCGTTCCGCACCAAGGCGTTGCGGGGCCGGGCCGAGGCGAAGCCCGTGCCGGAGCTGACCACCGACGACCGCGAGGGCCTGGAGAAGTCCCGGCGCGCGACGCTGAACCGGCTGCTGTTCGCCGGCCCGACGCGGGAGTTCGAGACCCACCGGCAGACCTTCGGCGACACCAGCGTGCTGGACAGCAAGGACTTCTTCTACGGGCTGCGCCCCGGGGTGGAGTACGCCGTCGACCTGGAGCCCGGGGTGCGGCTGCTGATCGAGTTGCAGGCCGTCGGGAACGCCGACGAGCGGGGCATGCGCACGGTGATGGCCACGTTGAACGGTCAGCTCAGGCCGATCCAGGTGCGCGACCGGGCGGCGGCCTCGCAGGTGCCGGCCACGCAGAAGGCCGACCGCGGCAACCCCGGTCATGTGGCGGCGCCGTTCGCGGGCGTGGTGACGCTCGCGGTCGCCGAGGGCGACGAGGTGGCGGCCGGGTCGACGGTGGCCACCATCGAGGCGATGAAGATGGAGGCCGCGATCACCGCCCCGCGGTCGGGCCGGGTGTCCCGGCTGGCCATCAACCCCGTCCAGCAGGTGGAGGGCGGCGACCTCCTGGCCGAGCTGACGTAACCCCCGAACAAAGCGTCGCCGACGTACCGGGGTCGGCTCCGGGCATCCGTTCCGGCATCTTGTTTCACATTACATCTAAGTGCATAATGCGGTTATGCATAAGCGGGTTATGGATCCGGCGGGCCCCGGCGCCTCACCGGAGGACCTGATCATTGCCGTCGAGCAGCTGGTCCGCCACGTACGCCGCAGTGCCACCGCCGGCGGCCTCAGCACGGCGGCCTCCTCGGTGCTGGCCCGGCTCGGCCGCGAGGGCCCCCAGCGGCTGACCGAACTGGCCCGCGCCGAAGGCGTCTCCCAGCCGAACATGACCCAGCTGATCACCCGGCTGGAGCGGGCCGGTCTTGCGTGTCGCACCGCCGACCGCAGCGACGGCCGGGGCGTCCTGGTGGCGGCCACCCGCACCGGCCTCGATGTCTTCCGGCAGCGACGCGCAGAGCGCGCCGAGGCGCTCCAGGACCTGGTCGCGCAGCTGACCGAGGCCGAACGGGACGCGGTGAACATCGCGCTGCCCGCCCTCGCCCGGGTCATCGGGGACGACCACGAGCGCCCGGCCCCCTCCTGACCCCGTCGTGTTCCCTCTCTGTCCCACTCTCCCCGCGGGCTCTTTGTTGCCCGTCCCCGTCAACGCTCCGGAAGAGAAACGCACATGAGTGCATCCCATGGAAAGGCCGCCAGTCCCTTCATGCAGCCCAAGGCCGTCTGGGCCGTCGCGTTCGCCTGCGTGATCTCGTTCATGGGCATCGGCCTGGTGGACCCGATCCTGCCCGCGCTGGCCGAGAGCCTGCACGCCTCGCCCAGCCAGGTCTCCCTGCTGTTCAGCAGCTATCTCATCGTGACCGCGGTGGCCATGCTCGTCGTCGGCTGGTTCTCCAGCCGCTTCGGCGCCAAGCGCACCCTCGTCATAGGCCTGGCGGTCATCGTCGTCTTCGCCGCGCTGGCCGGCGCCTCCGGCTCCATCAACGGCATCGTCGGCTTCCGGGCCGGCTGGGGTCTGGGCAACGCCCTGTTCATCGCCACCTCACTGGCGGTGATCGTCGCCTCGGCCAGCGGCGGGTTCGGCGGCGCGATCATCCTGTACGAGACCGCCCTCGGCCTCGGCATCGCCGTCGGCCCGCTGCTGGGCGGGGAACTGGGCGCGATCAGCTGGCGCGGACCGTTCTTCGGCGTCGCGGCGCTGATGGCCATCGCCCTCGTCGCCACCCTCGCCTTCGTGCCCACCCTGCCCCGGCCGGCCCGCCGCAGCTCGCCGCTCGACCCGCTCAAGGCGCTGCGCCACCGCGGCCTGCTGACGATGGGCATCATGGCGCTGCTGTACAACTGGGGCTTCTTCACCATGCTGGGGTACGCGCCGTACCCGATGGAGCTGAGCGCCCATCAGCTCGGCCTGGTCTTCACCGGCTGGGGTCTGCTGGTGGCCGCCTTCAGCGTCTTCTTCGCTCCCCGTCTGCAGGCCCGCTACGGCACCGCCCCCGTGCTCTACGCCAACCTGTTCGGCCTCGGCATCGTGATGGCCGTGATCGCCGCGGGCGTCGAGACCCCCACCGTCGTGATCGTCGCGGTCATCCTCAGCGGCGCCTTCATCGGCATCAACAACACCCTCACCACCCAGGCCGTCATGCTGGTCTCCCCGGTGGAGCGCCCGGTCGCCTCCTCCGCCTACGGCTTCCTGCGCTTCATCGGAGGCGGTCTCGCCCCCTACGTGGCCGGCAGGCTCGCCGACGCCACCGACCTCAGCGTCCCCTTCTACCTCGGCGCCGCCACCTTCGTGCTCGCCATCCCGGTGCTGGCCAGCGGGCACCGCCTGCTGCGCGCCGCCGAGACGGACACCGGCGAGGGCGAACCGGTGACCCCGCTCCTCACGCCCGTCGGCACCGCACCGCGCAGCGGCACCCGGCCGGTCATCGTCGCGGTCGGCGCCCACGAGGGGGCCGCCGCCACCGTCGACACCGCGGCCCGGTTCGCCCAGGACACCGGCAGCCCGCTGGAGATCGTCCATGTGCAGCAGACCGCCGTCGTGGAGGAACAGGCCGTCGACACCGAGACCGCCGACCAGGCCCGCGCCGCCGTCACCGCCCACCTCGACCGCCTCGCCGCACTGGACATCCCCGTGACGGGGCAGATCCTCAGCAGCGTCGGCGACCACGCCGCGGCGGGACGCGTCCTGGCCCGGCACGCCGCCGAGGTGGGCGCCCGCGCCATAGCGGTCGGCCGTTCGCCGCGCGGCCCCCTCGCCCAGTTCGCCGACGGCAGCCTCACCACCGCGCTCACCCACGCCGCCGACTGCACGGTCGTCCTCGTCGAACCCGAACACACCCCACGGCCGCTGACCTCGGCCACCCTGTCGGAACTGCGCGCAGAGGCCCGCTGATCGGCACCACCGACCGGCGCCGAACCCGTCACCCGCGGGGACAGCGCCGCGGGTGATGGGGGACGTACGCCCGGGAACGTACGCGGGGTTACTCCCCTCGGCAGACGCCTCACCGGGCCGGTACCGGCACGGTGAGGGCCATGAAACTGAGCCGTCCGGCCCGCCGGGCCCTACTCGTCGTCCATGTCACCGCCTCCGCGAGCTGGCTCGGGCTCACCCTCGGGCTGCTCGCGCTGGGGATCACCGCGGTCACCGCCGGGCAGGCGGGGACCGTCACCGCCTCGGTCCGCGCCATGCGGCTGTTCGCCGACCGGCTGCTGCTTCCCGTGGCGCTCGCCACGCTCATCAGCGGTGTGGCACTGTCCCTCGGCACACCGTGGGGGCTGGCCCGGCACCGCTGGGTCTGGACCAAGTTCTGGCTGACCCTGGCCACCACCGTCGCGACGGTCTTCGCGCTGCGTCCCGGGGTGCACTCGGCGGGCGCGGCCGTCGCCGCCGGCGAACCCCTGCCCGGCGCCGGTGCCGTCCTGATCGGACCGGCCGTGTCGCTGGCCGCCTATGTCTTTATGACGGCGATCTCGGTGCTCAAGCCGTGGGGCCCGACCCGACGGGGGCGCCGGCTGCGCGAGGCCGCGCGTTCTGTTCATGGACATGAACCACGGACGTCCGTGAGCGGTGGCCGGCCCGGACGGCAGGTGTCGCATGCGCGCCGGTAGAAGAAGCGCCCGGCTCGCCGCACACGGCGGTGCCCGGCCCCGGCGGGCCGGGCACCACCGTGCCGGTTCACGTGCCTAGGCCGCGAGCGCGTGTCCGGGATGCAGGACGACCTTGGTGTATCCCTCGATCCGTTGGTCGAACTTCTCGTACGCCTGCGGAGCCTGGTCCAGCGGCAGCTCGTGCGAGACCACGAAACTGGGCTTGGCCCGCCCCGAGATGATCAGGTCGCGCAGCTGGCGGTTGTACCGCTTGACGTTGCACTGACCCGTGCCCATCTGCTGGCCCTTCTCGAACATCCGGCCGATGGAGACCAGCAGTTGGCCGTGCTTGGCGTGCTCGTCGGGTCCGCCCGGGTCGGAGGGCACGTACAGGCCCGGAATGCCGAGCATGCCGGTCGGCCGCACCGTCTCGACGAGCGTGTTCAGGACGACGGCGGGTTCCTCGTGGCTTGCGTCGTGCGCCTGGGCCTGGTACCCGACGGCGTCCACACCCTTGTCGGTGCCCTCGCCCCGGGTCTGCTCCTTGATCTGCTCCGTCGGATCACCCTGGGTGAAGTCGATCGGGACGGCCCCGATCTCCGCCGCCTTGGCGAGGCGTTCGGGCACCCGGTCCACGACGAACACCTGGGAGGCACCGCGCAACAGCGCGGAGTAGGCGGCCATCAGGCCGACGGGTCCGGCGCCGAACACGGCCACGCTCTCACCGGGGGACACCTGGGCGAGTTCGCAGCCGTGATATCCGGTCGGGAAGATGTCGGCGAGCAGCACGAAGTCGGTCTCGAACTCGTCGCCCGTCGGCAGCTTCAGACAGTTGAAGTCGGCGTACGGCACCCGCAACCGCTCGGCCTGGCCGCCGATGAAGGGGCCCATCGCCACATAGCCGTACGCACCGCCGGCGAACCCCGGGTTGACCGTCAGACAGAACCCGGTCTTGCCGGCGAGACAGTTCTTGCAGAACCCGCACGCGACGTTGAACGGCATCACGACGCGGTCCCCGGAGGACAGGGAGGTCACACCGCTGCCGACCTCCTCGATGACGCCGAGGTTCTCGTGCCCGAAGACGATGCCGGCCTCGGCCGCCGTGCGGCCCTCGTACATGTGCAGGTCGGATCCGCAGATCGCGGTCGACGTCACCCGTACCAGCACGTCGTTCGGGTGCTGGATCTGCGGATCGTCGACATCCCTCACAGCCACGCTGAAGGGCTTCTCGTAGACGACGGCTTTCACCTGTACCACCTCCGCGTCGAACGCCGGGCACCGGCGACGGGCCGTCGCGTCCGCAAAGACGCGCACCGTGACACGGCCTGCCGGCCCGTGTCGCAGGCCCAGGCGCTCTTGCTTCGCCACTCGATACTTCCAGGTAACGCCCGTACGTCAGCCCCTGCAACCCGCATCCCCCAGCCCCCAAAGGGGGCGCGGAGAACTGCGCGCCCAGCCACGACGGCGCCGCGGCCGAGGGGGTGTGCGGGGCCGGGTGTCCCTAGGCAGCGGTGGGGATGGGGCTGCGTCCCAAGGGGGGCGCGGGGAACTGCGCGCCCTGCCACGATGGCGCCGCGGCCGAGGGGTGTGCCGGGCCGGGTGGCCTTACGCGGCGGTGGGGACGGTGCTGCGCCCCAAGGGGGGCGCGGGGAACTGCGCGCCCTGCCACGATGGCGCCGCGGTCGAGGGGTGTGCCGGGCCGGGTGGCCTTACGCGGCGGTGGGGACGGTGCTGCGCCCCAAGGGGGGCGCGGGGAACTGCGCGCCCAGCCACGATGGCGCCGCGGTCGAGGGGTGTGCCGGGCCGGGTGGCCTTACGCGGCGGTGGGGATGGGGCTGCGCCCCAAGGGGGGCGCGGGGAACTGCGCGCCCAGCCACGACGGCGCCGCGGCCGAGGGGGTGTGCGGGGCCGGGTGTCCCTAGGCAGCGGTGGGGATGGGGCTGCGCCCCAAGGGGGCGCGGGGAACTGCGCGATCAGCCACGACGGCGCCGCAGACGAAAGCACCCCCTGTCAACGCCCGCCCACCCTCGGAGAGTTCCGGCCGATCAAGGCCGGCCGTGCCTTGACAGCGCGGCGACCGCCGAGCAGCAGCCGCCGCGCGGGACGCTCCACCTTCTCGTACAGGACCCAGGACAGGGCGAGGGACAGCGCGAACGCGACGGCGGTCACGGCCAGGCCCGCCACCGCACCGAACCGCGGGGAGAGCCCGAGCACGTTGGTGCCCGCCCGCAGGACCAGCAGGTGCACCATGTAGAACGCGAACGACAGTTCCCCGAGCCGTACCAGCTGGCGGTGCCGCCACATCGAGGGCAGCCCCCGCAGATCCGCGACGGCCGCCGCCGGGATGAGCAGGGCGAATCCCGCGATGGTGCACGCGGTGGCCGCGTAGCCGGGGGTGACCTGCGGCACGAAGAAGTAGCCGATGACCGCGAGGGCGAGCGATGCCTCAAGCCCGGGGCCGCGCCACCGGTCGAGGAACACCAGCCGGGCGGCCGCGGCGCCGAGGACGAACTCCGGCAGCCGGGCAGCGGGGTTGGCGCTGATCGACTGCGCCGTCCAGTGGTGCGTCTCCGCCCAGGCCAGCACCAGCACGGCCAGCACCGACGCCCCGGCCAGCATCGCCGACCCACGGGCGCCGAGCCGGCGCAGCAGGAGGACCAGCAGCGGGAAGGCCGCGTAGAAGAACGCCTCGCAGGCGAGCGACCAACTGACCGGGTTCAGCGTCTGCCACCAGGGGCGCCACCAGGAGTGCACCAGCAGGATGTTGGCGACCGCCTGGGACGGCTCGGGCTTCGTCTGGTGGGCCAGCGTGAACGCCATGAGCAGCGCGATCGCGGCCGTCGCCAGATGCACCGGATAGACCCGGGCGATCCGCCGCCGCCAGAAGGCGAGCGCGCGGTCCCCGGGCCGCGCGGACCAGGTGAGCACAAAGCCGGACAGCACGAAGAAGAACGACACGCCGCTGGCGCCGGGACCGAACGCCCAGGTCGCATAGCGGTCGCCGGCGCCGCCGAAGTAATGGAAGTTGCGTACGTGCAGTCCGAAGACCAGCAGGGCCGCCACCCAGCGCAGCCCGGTGAGGGACGGCAGCGAGGGTGCGGGCGCGGTGGGTGGCAGCCGGGCGGCGGGGGAGGGGGCGGTGACGGGCGGCGTCCCGGTGGTGCGGGTCGTCCTGGTCGCCGTCGTCATCGAATCACCTTCCGGTGGAGTGTGGGGCGGGCATGAAAGGGAACGTTGCCAGTTCGCCACCTTTCATGCAGGTTGTTCAGGAAACCTCACACCCATGTCGTGGTCGAGCGTTGACGGCGCGTCTTGGCGGGTGGGGCAGGCCCCCCGTATGGCGGAACCGGGACGGCCCGCCGGTGGGCGCGGTGGTATTCCGCCCGGGAATTTCCCCCGCCCGGGGGAACGGTGCGGTGGCGGTCGTGGGCCGGGTTCTGCCTGCGGCGCCGTGGTGGTTGGTCGCGCAGTTCCCCGCGCCCCCTTGGGGCGTTGTCGTGGCCGTCGGCTGTGTGGGGGCCCGGCCGGGTGTGTCTTTCGTCTGCGGCGCCGTGGTGGTTGGTCGCGCAGTTCCCCGCGCCCCTTTTGGGGCGCTGCCCGGTCCCGTCGGCTGCGTGGGGATAGCCGGCCCGGCGCACCCCCGTCTGCGGCGCCGTGGTGGCTGGTCGTGCGGTTCCTCGCGCCCCTTTGGGGCGCTGCCTGATTCCGTCGGCTGTGTCACAGCATTCGGCGGTGGGGGGGGCCCCCCCGGGGGGGCCCCCCCCCCCCCCCCCCCCACCCCCCCCCCCCCCCCCACCCGGGTGGGGGGGGGGGGGGGGCCCCCAAAGTGTTTGACTGGATGTTTAACAA
>NZ_JBIALO010000002.1:465804-482456 GCF_042873595.1 Streptomyces sp. NPDC004629
GCGCGCGCGGGGGGGGGCCGGCCCCGGCCCCCCCCCCCCCCCGCGGGGGCCCCCCCCCCGGCCCGGGGCCGGCCCCCCCCCGGGGGGGGGGGGCCCCCCCCCCGGGCCCCCCCCCCCACGACCACGGCCAGGAACGCGCCGCTGACCACCTGCTGGTAGGCGGAGTCGAGGGAGCCGATCTGGTTGATGACGTTCTGGATCACCTTCAGCAGCAGCACACCGACCAGTGAACCGCTGACGAAGCCGAACCCGCCGGTGAGCAGGGTGCCGCCGATGACGACCGCCGAGATGGCCTCCAGCTCCATGCCCGACCCGAGGATCGTCACGCCCGACACCAGCCAGGCCGCGTTCAGCGCCCCCGCGAGCCCGGCGCACAGACCGGACAGGGTGTAGACGGCGATCTTCGTACGGGCCACCGGCGCCCCCATCAGGGCCGCCGCGTCCTCGTTGCCGCCCACCGCATACACGTACTGCCCGAACCTGGAGCGGCGCAGCACGACCGCGCCCAGCACGAAGAGCACCACCGTGATCCACACCGGCACGCCGATGCCGAGCAGCGAGCCCTGCCCGAGGGTCGCGAAGAAGGAGTCCTTGTCGACGAGATACGTCCGTGAACCCTCGTCGGTGACCGCGAGGAGGATGCCGCGGGCACCCAGCATGGCGGCCAGCGTCACGATGAACGGCGCCAGACCGGACCGGGCGATCAGCAGCCCGTTGACCAGCCCGATCAGCCCGCACACCGCGAGCGGCAGCAGCAGCGCCACGACCGTGCCGTACTGCGAGCCCCAGGCGGCCAGCACTCCGCCCAGCGCGAACAGCGAGCCGACGGACAGGTCGATCCCGCCGGTGACGATCACGAACGTCATGCCCAGCGCGACCACGGCGAGGAACGCCGAGGACAGCGCCATGTTCTCCAGGTTGTCGCCGGTCAGAAACGTGTCGAAGCTCAGCGAGGCCACGACCATGGCGAGCAGCAGGGTGACGAGGGCGCCGTGCTGCTGGGCGAGGGCGCTGAGCCGCTCGGCCCGGCCGGGACCGCTCTGCTCGTCGGCGCCCGGGTGGACGGTGCCGGAGGGCATGCCGGCCTCCGTGGTACCGGTGGTCATCGTTTCCCCCGTTCGCGGGCCGCGTAGACGGCGGCGACGATCACCACGGCCTGGGCGATCTGCGTCCACGACGGCGGCAGGTCGTGCTTGACCAGCGTGGTGGTCAGCAACTGGATCAGGACGGCGCCGGCGACCGTGCCGCCGATGCGCACCCGGCCCCCGGACAGCGGCGTGCCCCCGACGACTACCGCGGTGATCGCCGACAGTTCCATCAGCGTCCCCAGCGACGTGGGGTCGCTTGCCGTCAGCCGGGCCGTGGCGAGGATGCCCGCGACCGCGGCCAGGGCGCCCGAGCAGACGTACACCACGACGAGGACGCGGCGGACGGGCAGTCCGGCCAGACGGGCCGCGGGCCGGCTGTCGCCGATGGCGAGCAACTGCCGCCCGAACGTGCTGCGCCGCACCACGAAGGCGACCAGCAGGGCCAGGGCGGCGGCGATGAGCACGAGGTAGGGCACGCCCAGCACATCGCCGGAGCCCAGTGCCGTCATGCCCGGGTCACGCACGTCCTTGAGCTGGGGCAGCAGCACCAGCGCCAGCCCGCGCGCGGCCACCATCAGCGCGAGCGTGGCCACGATGGGCTGCACGCCCACGAACGCGACCAGGGCGCCGTTCGCGAGCCCCACCAGGATGCCGCCCGCCACCGCCACCAGCGCGGCGACCCATGGGCCGTAGCCGAGGTACAGCGACAGCAGCGAGGTGGCCAGCGCCATCACCGAGCCCACCGACAGGTCGACGCCCTCGGTGCCGATCGCCAGCGCCATGCCGAGCGCCACGATCAGCACCGGGGCCACTTGGACGGCCTGGGTGCGGAAGTTCTCGGCGGAGGCGAAGTGCGGGGTGAACACGAAGTTGAACAGCAGCAGCACCACCACGCCCGCGTACACGCCGTACTCCTGCGCCAGGCGCAGCAGCCGGGCGCGGTCCAGCGAACCGCGTGCGACGGCGAGTTCAGTCATGGCGGCCCCCGGCGGGTGCGGCGGCGACAGCCCGCAGCAGCGCGTCCTCGGTGACGGCGTCGCCGGTCAACTCGTCCACGACACGCCCGTCCTTGAGCACCATGACCCGGTCGCTGCCCTCGATCAGCTCCTCGGTGTCGGAGGAGATCAGCAGCACGGCGAGACCGTCCTCGGCGAGTTCGTCGATGAGTGCCTGCACCTCCGCCTTGGCGCCGACGTCGATCCCGCGCGTCGGCTCGTCGAGCAGCAGTACCTTCGGGTGCACGGCCAGCCAGCGGGCCAGCAGCACCTTCTGCTGGTTGCCGCCGGACAGTTCGCCCACCTTCTGGTGCGGGCCCGCCGACTTGATGCGCAGCCGCCGTACGAAGGTGTCCACGATCCGGTCGATGCGCGCGTCGTCCACCAGGCCGAACCGGGAGAGCGCCGGCAGCGCGGCGAGCGCGATGTTCTCCCGCACCGAAAGCCCGGGGACGATCCCCTCGGCCTTGCGGTCCTCCGGCAGCAGACTGATGCCCGCGCGGATCGCGGCGGGCGGCGAGCCGCCGCGCACGGGCACGCCGCCGACCGAGACCCGGCCGGCGTCCGTCGGCAGCGCCCCGGCGACGGCCCGCGCCGTCTCGCTGCGGCCCGAGCCGAGCAGCCCGCCCAGCCCGACCACCTCGCCGGGCCGGATGGACAGCGACACCTCGTGCAGCTGATGACGGACCGTCAATCCCTCGGTTTTCAAGACCGGTTCCGCCGTGGCGTGGTGGGAGCCGGTGAACTTGGTCAGGCCCTCGCCGCGCACCTCGCCGATGTCCCGGCCCAGCATGAGCGAGACCAGCCGCAGCCGGTCGAGTCCGGCGAGCGGCCCGGTGTGCACCACCCGGCCGTCGCGCAGCACGGTGACCGCGTCGCAGATCTCGTACAGCTCGTCCATGCGGTGGCTCACGTAGATGACGGCGACGCCCCGCTCGCGCAGCATGCGGATCACCTCGAACAGGGTGCGCACCTCGCGTGGTTCGAGGGACGACGTGGGCTCGTCCATCACCACCACGCGCGCGTCGACGGCGACGGCCCGCGCGAGGGCCACCATCTGCTGGGCGCCGACGCCGAGTTCACGCAGCGGACGGCGCACGTCGACCCGGATGCCGAGGGCGCGCAGCGCCTCGTCCGCCTCCCGGCGCATCCGCCGGAAGTCGATCAGACCGAACCTGCCCCTCGGTTCGCGGCCCAGGAACAGATTGCGGGCCACGCTCATCAGCGGGACCAGGTTGACCTCCTGGTAGATGGTGGAGATGCCCGCCTGCTGGGCCCCCAGCGGGGTGCTGAAGCGGACGGGTCCGCCGTCGTAGCGGATCTCGCCCGTGTCCGGCGGATGGACGCCGGTGAGCACCTTGATGAGGGTCGACTTGCCCGCGCCGTTCTCCCCGACGAGGGCGTGCACCTGCCCGGCGCGGGCGGTGAAGTCCACGTCGGACAGGGCCCGCACGCCGGGGAAGACCTTGGACACCCCGGTGACCGAGAGCACGTCAGTACGCCTTGCCGAGGTCCGACTCGGCGTTGGCCGAGGTGTATGCGCTGTCCTCGATGACGATGTCCTGGGCGACGGCACCGCCCCGGGTGAAGGTGTCGAGGGTCTGGAAGGCGAGCGGCCCGAAGCGCGGATTGGACTCGATGACACCGTCGATCCAGCCGTCCACGATGCCCTGTACGGCGTTGCGGGTGCCGTCGATCGTCACGATCTTCACATCGCCCGGTTTCTTCCCAGCGCCCTTGAGGGCGTTGACCGCGCCCAGTCCCATCTCGTCGTTCTCGGCGTAGATGCCCTTGATCCCGGGCTTGGACTGGATCAGGTTCTCGGTGACCGACTGGCCCTTCTCGCGGGCGAACTCGCCGGTCTGCCGGAACACCACCTTCAGGCCGGGCGCCTTCTCCTTGATCCGGTCCTCGAAGCCCTTGGTGCGTTCCGTCGTCACGTTGTTGCCGGCTGCGCCCAGCAGGATGGCGATCTCGCCCTTGCCGCCGGTCGCCTCGATCATCCGGTCCGCGGCCCGCCGGCCCTGTTCCACGAAGTCGGAGCCGATGAAGCTCACATAGTCCTTGCAGGCGGTGGCGTTGATCTTGCGGTCGACGGTGACGATCGGGATGTGCTTGGCCGCCGCGGTGCGCAGCACGGGTTCCCAGCCGTCCGAGTTGAGCGGTGCGATCACCAACAGGTCGGCGCCCTTGGCGATGAGGTCCTGGACGTCGCTGATCTGCTTGGAGAACTGGGACTGTGCGTTGGCGGTGAGGAGCTTGACGCCGCGCTTGGCCGCCTCCTCCTTGATCGAGGCGGTCTCCGCGATCCGGAACGGATTGGCCTCCTTCTCGGACTGGGAGAAGCCGACGGTGGCGGACTTGAGGTCGATCTTGTCGCCGCCGTACGCGTCGATGGCGCAGGTGGGCCCTGAGGCGCTGGGCGAGGCGACCACCTGGCCCGAATCGGCCTGCTGGGCGGACGACTTGTCGGTCGTGTCGGCGGAGTCCTCGGACTTGGCGCATCCGGTGATCAGGGCCAGGCCCGTGACGAGACCGGTGGCGAGAAGGGCCCGTGCCGAGGCACGGGAACGGAGTGACGTGGGCTTCATGAAAGTCCCCAAACGGCGCGGCCCCGGCGCTGAGAGCGGTCACGGGGAGGTGGCACTTGCGGTCAACACGGTGTGCACGTCGTTCAGGGGAGGTTTTTACATCGTTGGAAGGGTGCTGTAAACCCTTCCGTCCGAAATCCCGGCCGGGCCGCCCGGTCCCGCGGTCAGCGCCGGCCCAGCGTGCTCTCCCGCTCCACCAGCCGGAATTCCGCGGTCAGTTCACATCCGCCGGGGTCCTGCCGGCCGGACAGGCTGCGCAGCAGCGAGGCCACCGCGAGCCGGGCGATGGCCTGCTTGTCGGGCGAGATCGTGGTCAGTGAGACGGCCCCGAAGCGGCTCTCGGCGATGTCGTCGAAGCCCACCACGGCGACGTCCCACGGCACCCTGAGCCCGCGCTCGTGCAGCACCCGCATGGCACCGATCGCGATGAGATCGTTGAACGCGAAGACCGCGTCGGGCCGCACGCCCGTGTCCAGCAGCTGCGCCATGGCCCGTGCGCCGTCGTCCCGGTCCCAGCCGCCGACCGGCACGATCAGGTCGTCCGGGGCCGGGACCCCGGCCGCCGCCAGCTCGGCCCGCCAGCCGTCAAGGCGCAGATGGGCGGGGCGGTTGGCGGAGTCCGTGCGGACCCCGAGATAGGCGATCCGGGTCCGGCCGCGGCCGAGGAGATGGCGCACCGCGGCGCGGGCCGCCGCCACGTTGTCGATCGCGATGTGGTCGAACGGCAGGTCGTACTCCCGCTCGCCGAGCAGCACCAGCGGCACGTCGTCGGCCCGGCCGCGCAGGTCCTCGGCCTCCAGCTCCAGCGGGCTGAGGATCAGCCCGTCGATCACCCGGGCCCGGAACCCCTGGCTGACCAGCAGCTCCCGTTCGCGTTCACCGCGCGTGTGGTCGAGCAGAACCGTGAACTCGTGCTCGGCGGCGGCGTCGATCACGGCGCCCGCCAGCTCGGCGAAGTACGGGTTGCCGAGTTCCGGGACGGCCAGCGCGATGATGCCGGTACGGCCCTTGCGCAGATGGCGCGCGGTGAGGTTCGGCCGGTAGCCCAGCTCGTCGATGGCCTGCTGCACCCTGGCCCGCATGGCCGGGGTGACGTGCGGATAGTTGTTGACGACGTTGGACACGGTCTTGATCGAGACGCCGGCACGTTCGGCCACGTCCTTCAGGCTGACCCGCAAGGGATCTCCTCGGCATCGACGGGTGCTCCGGGACGGAGCTTTTGTCATGGATCTGGACAGCGGTTGAGAGCCCGTGCTCTCATGCCAACTGCCTCTGCTTCCAACGTTGTACAGACTGAAGCACCGAGCCGCCACCCTTCCTCAGTCAAGGAGGATTCGTGCGCATCAGACCGATCAGAGACCGACTCGTCCTGCTCCTCGCGGCAGTGCTGGGCGCCGCGGGACTCGCCGCCGCACCGGCCGCGACGGCCGCGGAGGACCCCGTCGAGGTCCACGGCCTCAAGGGCGAGTACTACACCCAGTCCGCACCCGGCGCCTTCGACTTCCATGAACTCAAGGCCACCGGATTCGATCCGCAACTGGACTTCGACTCGCTGGAGTCCCGGCTGAGTTCGGCCACCGGGCGGTCGGACGACGTCAGCGTCCGCTGGACCGGCCGGATCGTGCCGGAGAAGACCGGCCCCACCACCTTCTCGATCACCGGCGACAACGGCTTCCGCCTCTGGGTCGGCGGCCGGCTCGTCATCGACCACTGGGTCGATGACTGGGACCGCGAACAGACCGCCGAGCCCGTGGAGTTGACGGCCGGGCAGGCCTACGACCTCAAGGTCGAGTACTTCGAGCACTACGGGGGCTCCAACCTGCATGTGCGCTGGACCCCGCCGGGCGGCGCCAAGACGGCGATCCCGCAGTCCGCGTTCCGGCTGCCCGAGGGCTACGCCTACGACGGCGCCATCGGCACCACGGTCCTGAAGGACGGCCGGACCCTCCGCCTCGACTTCGCCCAGGCCCTCGCCACGCCCCCGGCGGGGCTCACCGACCATCTGAACGCCGTGATCGGCGGCGCCGCCTGGCCGATCGGCCAGGCCCGCCTCGACCCGGCGGACCACAAGTCGCTGCTGGTCCCGCTGAAGGAACCCGTCGTCGGCAACAAGACCGGCACCGCGCGCGGCACCGCCGACGTGCGCTACGACGGAGCGGGCGGCCTGACCGGCGCGGACGGCAACGTTGTCGGCTCGTTCTGGAGCAGCGGCGCCAACCGCTCCACCTACGAACTGCGCACCCCCTGGGCCGAGGACGTCACCCCGGCCAACGCCCACCGCGAGTACCCGCGACCCCAGTTGACCCGCGGCGCCTGGCAGAACCTCAACGGCAGCTGGCAGTTCGCCGCCGCCAAGGCCGGCGAGCGGCCCCCGGTCGGCCGCAACCTCGCCGAGCGCATCCTCGTCCCCTACCCCGTCGAGTCCCAGCTCTCCGGCCTCGAACGGCACGAGGACCGGATGTGGTACCGGCGCACCTTCACCGTCCCGGCCGGCTGGAAGATCGGCTCCGGCAAGCGCCTGCAACTCAACTTCGGTGCGGTCGACTGGCGTACCGAGGTGTATGTCAACGGCACCAAGGTCACCGAACACGAGGGCGGCTACGACAAGTTCAGCGCCGACATCACCGACGCTCTCAAGCCCGGCCGCACCCAGGAACTGATCGTCGGCGTCTACGACCCGACCGACTCCGCGAACGGCGAGAACCCGCCGCTCGGCAAGCAGCGCCTCGACCCCAGCGGCATCTGGTACACCCCCAGCTCCGGCATCTGGCAGACCGTGTGGCTGGAACCCGTCGCCGCCGACCACGTCGACTCGCTGGGGCTCACCCCGGACGTCGGCGCGGGCACCCTGACCGTCGAGCCGAAGGGCGTGCGCGACGGACTTCGGGTCACGGCGACGGCGTACGCGGGCAACCGGCCGGTCGCCACCGCCACCGGACGCAGCGGCAGCCCGCTCACCCTGAAGATCCGAAGCCCCCGGCTCTGGTCGCCGGACGACCCGTATCTGTACGACCTGAAGGTGAGTGTCGGCGCCGACCGCGTCGGCAGCTACTTCGGCATGCGGTCCATCGCGGTCGAGAAGATCGACGGCACCCCGCGCACCGTCCTCAACGGCGAACCGGTGTTCATGATGGCCACCCTGGACCAGGGCTTCTGGCCGGACGGCCTGCACACCGCGCCGAGCGACGAGGCGCTCGCCTACGACCTGAAGATGCACAAGAAGATGGGCTTCAACGCCGTCCGCAAACACATCAAGGTCGAGCCCGACCGCTGGTTCTACTGGGCCGACAAGCTGGGCCTGCTGGTGTGGCAGGACATGCCGGCGATGACCGCGGGCGTGAACCCGGACGCGGACTCCCGCGCTCAGTACGAGCGCGAGATGAAGCAGATGATCGACGAGCACATCAGCAGCCCGTCGATCGTCATGTGGGTCACCTTCAACGAGGGCTGGGGCCAGTACGACATGGCCCGCATCGCCGACCAGGCCAAGTCGTGGGACCCCACCCGGCTGGTCAACAGCATGTCGGGCCTCAACCTCGGCGCGGACGGCGGCACCGGCGACATCATGGACGAGCACGGCTACCCGAGCCCCGCGCTGCCCCCGCATCCGGACGGCGAACGGGCCCTGGTCAGCGGCGAGTACGGCGGCCTCGGCCTCGCCGTGCCCGGGCACGCCTGGTCGGTGCAGCAGTCGTACGTCGACGTCGATCCGGCCACCTACACCGACGACTACCTCACCAAGCTCGCCGAGGTGCACACCCTGGCCTGCCGGGGCGGCAACGGCGCCGTGTACACCCAGATCACGGACGTCGAGGGCGAGCTGAACGGGCTGATCACCTACGACCGCAAGGTCGTCAAGCCGGATGTGCGGCGGGTCAAGGCCGCCCACGAGGCACTGATCGGCGACGCGTCCCGGGCGACCCCCGCGGGCTGCGCGTGACACCCGGGCCGCCCGGCGCGCACCTCCCCGCCGCCGGGCGGCCCCGGCCTCCCGTCCGAGCACGGCGTACGGGACGCCGGAACCCGAGCCGATGAACCCATCCCCGGCCGCAGGCCCGCTTTGCGGAAACAGCAAAGATGTTTGTCGCGTCCGGCCGGATCGGCGCAGGCTCTCCCCGGGTGGCGCCGGAACCACCCACCGCAGCCCGGACCGCGCCGAACCCCAGGGAGCCCCCCATGACCGAGATGCCCACCATGCGACCCGAGGAGTTCTGGGAGACCAGGTACCGCACCAACGACCGGGTCTGGAGCGGCCGGCCCAATGCGCTGCTCGTCCGTGAGGCGGCCGGGCTGCGCCCCGGCACCGCCCTCGACCTCGGCTGCGGTGAGGGCGCCGACGCCGTGTGGCTGGCCACGCACGGCTGGCGGGTCACCGGCACCGACATCTCGGCCACGGCCCTCGACCGCGCCGCCGCGCACGCCGCCGCGGCGGGCGTCACCGACCGCACCTCCTGGGAGCGCCACGAACTGGGCCCGAGCTTCCCCCGGGGCCGGTTCGACCTGGTGAACGTCCAGTATCTGCAGTCCCCGGTGGAACTGGACCAGCGCGAGGTGCTGCGCCGTGCCGCCGACGCGGTCGCCGCCGACGGCACACTCCTCGTCGTCCTGCACGCCGGCTGGCCGTCCTGGCAGACCGAACCGCCCTTCGCCCACGCGTTCCCCACGCTGCGCGGCGTCCTCGACGAGCTCGCGCTGCCCGAGGAGCACTGGACCGTGGAGACGCTGGAGTCGGTGCGGCGCACGAGCATGTCACCCGACGGCACGGAGGGCTTCCGCGACGACCACGTGTGGCGCGTGCGCCGCACCGACTGACCTCCGCCGGCCCCGGTCAGCCCGCCGGCTCCCGCTTCCCCCGGCTGCGCGCGGCGGCCGGCCGGGCCGTCCGGCGGCCCGCCCCTGCCCCGCTGCGGCGGCCGTCCAACTCGACGGCCAGGGGCGTGGCGGTGAACACCGAGGAATAGGTGCCGACCGCAAGGCCGATCAGCAGCGCCAGGGCGAAGTCGGTGAGCGAGTCGCCGCCGAGCACCGCCAGCGCGGTCAGGATCAGCGCGGCGCCCATCCCCGTGTTCACCGTGCGCGGCAGGGTCTGCAGGATCGCCCGGTCGGCGATGTCCGGCAGCGCCGCCCGGTCGCGGCGCAGCAACTCCCGGACCCGGTCGAAGACGACGACCGAGTCGTTGACCGAATAGCCGATGACGGTGAGCAGCGCAGCGAGGAACACCCCGTCGACGGGCTTGCCCAGCCAGGCGAAGACACCGACCAGGATGAGCACGTCGTGGGCCATCGCGACCACTGCCGCGGTGCCGAGCAGCCAGCGGAAGCGGGCGGCGAGATACAGCAGTTGGGCACCGAGGGCCACGGCCAGCGCGATCAGGGCGTTGCGGCGCAGCTCGTCGCCCAGGCTGGGGCCCACCAACTCGTCGCGGACCCGCTCTGCCGTGCCGCCGAGGTCACCGACGGCCTCGGTGACCTCGGCGGCCTCCGCATCGGTCAGTTCACCGGTGCGCACCGTGATCCGGGCGTCGCCGGAGGACTGCACGACGGCCTGCGGGAAACCGGCGTCGGCCAGCGCGGCACGGGCCCGCTCCGGGTCGACCGGGGTACTGGTGGCGTACTCGATGAGCCGTCCCCCGGTGAACTCGATGCCGAGGTCGAGGCCGCGGAACGCGATGCCCGACCCGGCGAGGACGACTGCCACGCCGGAGACCGCAAGCCAGCGCCGCGGATGACGCATCAGCCGCGGGTTGCGCCGCACCAGCCGGTCGCGGACCGCGCCGGTGGTGGCGATGCCGGTCAGCCGAGGCCGGCGCCGCACCCAGGGCCGGCCGGCCGCGTACTCGGCGAGCACCCGCGTGATGACCAGGGCGCTGACCATGGACGCGAGCACGCCGATGCCGAGGGTGACGCCGAAGCCGCGCACCGGCCCGGAGGCGAAGAAGAACAGCAGTGCCGCAGCGATCAGCGTGGTGATGTTGGAGTCGGCGATCGCGCTGAGGGCGTTGCGGAAACCGGCGGCTAGCGCCGACCGCGGGCCGGACCGGAGCCGGGCGGCGCTCTCCTCCCGGGCGCGTTCGAAGACGAGCACGTTGGCGTCGACGGCCATGCCGATCGCCAGGACGAAACCGGCGAGGCCCGGCAGCGTCAGGGTGGCGCCCAAGGCGGCCAGGGCGGCGTAGGAGATCAGGCCGTAGCAGAGCAGTGCCACGGTCGCCAGGACGCCCATGAGCCGGTACACGCCGATGATGAACAGCGAGGTGAGTACGGTGCCGAGGGCCGCGGCCCAGGCGCTCGCGGTGATGGCCCGGGCGCCCAGGCTGGGGCCGACGGTGTGCTGCTCGACGGTCTCGACCGGCACCGGCAGGGCGCCGCCGCTGATGAGCAGCGCCAGTTCACGGGAGTCGGCGTCGTCGAACGCCCCGGTGATCTGGGTCGAGCCGCCGGGGATGCCCGTCCCGCAGGAGACCGACGGGTCGACCTGTGGCGCGGAGATGATCTTGTCGTCGAGGACGATCGCCACGCGGCGCGCGGGATCGCCGACGGGACGGCAGGCCGCCTCACCGGTCAGCCCCGTCCACCGGTCGCGGCCCGAGCGGTTGAAGTCCACGGTGACGCCCCAGCCGGCGCCGGATTCCTGGTCGAAGCGCGCGGCGGCGCCCTTGACGTCCTGCCCGGTCAGGGTCGCGGCCCCGAGCCGCAGCAACTGTCCCGACTCGTCGGGCAGGATCCGCTCCCGGGACGTCCCGGACCGCGACCGGGACGCCTCGTCGGCGGTGCCGAGCACCGGGTGGACGGTGAGCTGGGCGGTGCGGCCGAGCACGTCGGCGGCCTTCTTCGGGTCCTGCACGCCCGGCAGTTCCACGATGATCCGGTTGCTGCCGGAACGCACGAGGGTGGGTTCGGCGACACCGAGCGCGTCGACGCGGCCCCGCAGCACCTCCAGGGTGCGGTCGGTGGCCGCGCGGTCGGCGCGGGCGGTCTCGGTCGAGCGGGTCTCCAGCACGATCTGGGTGCCGCCGCGCAGATCGAGCCCGAGGCGGACCGGCACGGTCAGGGTGATGTACAGGGATAGGGCGATCACGGCGAGGGCGAGCAGCGCGCGGCTGCGCGCGGAGCGGGAACGTGAGCGGGCGGGGGAACGGTAGCGGGAACGGGAACGGGAACGGGTCAAGGGTGCCTCCGGCGGGCACGCCGCGGCTGCGGCCGGCGCGGTCGCGGCGGACGGTCAGGACGGAAAGGTCAGGAGCCGGAGGGCAGGGGAGGCGCCCGCCCACGCTCGGGGGGCGCGCCGGACCCCGAGGGTCCGGGAACATCCGCACCCCACGGCGCCCGCGCGGCGCCGGGAACCGGGAGGGACACGCCGGCGGTCACGGCAGCCGCGTGCTGGCCGTGCGGGCCCGGGCGTTCGGCGTGGTGCTCGTGGCGTGCGCCGGCCCGACTGGTGCCGATGGCGTCGTGGTCGGCGTCGGCGCGGGGGTGGGGGTGGGCCTGGTGGGTGGGTTTGTTGTGGTGCTTGTTTGCGGTGGTGTGGTGGTCGGGTGGGCGGGGGTGTTCGGTGTGGTGCTGGTGGCTTGTGCGGGTTCGGCTGGTGTCGACGGCGTCGGTGTCGGTGTCGGCGTGGGGGTGGGCCTGGTGGCGTGTACCGGCTCGGCTGGTGGAGTCGGAGTCGGCGTCAGTGTCGGCGTCGGCGTCGGCGTCGGCGTCGGTGTGGGGGTGGGCGTCGGGTCGGTGGGTGGTGTCGCCTTGGTGGACGCCGTCGGCGGGGTGGACCGCGTCGTCCGGGGCGGCGCCGTCGGCGGGGTGGGCGGTATCGGCCTGGTGGCCGTTCGCGGTCGCCGACGCGGCGGCCGGTGTCGCGAGGTCCGGGGCGGGTCGCGGATCCGCCGGGGTGAACGCCGTCGTCAGCAGGGCCAGCAGGACGGCCGCCAGCACGGCGAGCCGGCGAGCCGGCCCCTCGGCCATCGCCCGGGGGAGGGCCGTCGGCCGGCCGGCCGACGCCGCGGGGACGGCGCGCGGACGCGAAGACATGCGCCGTCCCCTTTCCTGGTGGCGGTCGTGATGCGGCGAGCAGGCGGGCCCGGGGGCCCCGGGACAGCGGAGGATCAGGGTTCGACGAGCCCGGCCCGGATCGCGTAGCGGGTGAGGTCGAGCCGATCGCGCAGGCCGAGCTTCTGCAACAGGTTGGCCCGGTGCCGCTGGACCGTCTTGACGCTGATGAAGAGCAGCTCGGCGATCTCCTTGGACGACCGCCCCTCGGCCACCAGCTTCAGCACCTCCTCCTCGCGGGGCGTGAGGATCTGGTCGGGGGTCTCCTCACCGTGCCGCACCCGCTCCAGATAGTTGCGGATCAGGGCGGTGACCGCGCCCGGGTAGAGGAAGGGCTCGTCGCGCATCGCGGCCCGGCACGCGGCGACCAGATCGCGGTCGGCGACCGACTTCAGCACATAGCCGCAGGCGCCCGACTTCAACGCCTGGAAGAAGTACTGCTCGTTGTCGTGCATCGTGAGCATCAGGATCCGCAGTCCCGGCTTAAGCCCGGTGAGTTCGCGGGTGGCCTGCAACCCGGTCAGCCGGGGCATGGCGATGTCCAGGACCGCGAGGTCGACCTCGCGGCTGCGGGCCATCTCGATGGCCTCCGCCCCGTCACCCGCCTCGGCGACCACCTCCAAATCGGGCTCCCGGTCGAGGATGAGCCGCACACCGCGCCGTACCAACGCGTGATCGTCGGCGAGCAGAATACGGATCTTGGCTGGATCGGGCATGGTCAGGACTGCTTTCTCAGGACGGGCGCGGCGAGCCGGATCTGGGTGCCGGTACGGGGTGCGCAGACGGGGGAGATGTCAAGGGCGGCACCGATGAGCAGGGCCCGCTCCCGCATTCCGCGGATGCCCGCGCCCTCGCGCGCCGCCTTCATTCCCCGGCCGTCGTCGGTGACGGCGAGGACCACCGCGTCGTCGGTGTGCTGCAACGCCACCACGACCCGCTCGGCGTCCGCGTGGCGGGCGGCGTTGGTCAGGCTCTCCTGGGCGACCCGGTAGAGCACCAGCTCGGTCTCCGGCTCAAGCGCGGGCAGGTCGGCCGCGAAGCGGCGCTGCACCCGCAGGCCGGTGTGGGTGGCGAAGTCATGCGTGAGCGAGGTCAGCGCGCTCACCAGACCCAGGTCGTCCAGCACGCCCGGGCGCAGCCGGCGCACCAGGCGGCGTACCTCGTCCAGGCTCTCCCGGGTGATCTCCTGCACCTGGCTCAGCTCCCCGCGCAGCGGCTCCTCCGCCTCGTCCGCGGCCCGCTTCAGGGCGAGCAGCACGGCGGTCAGGCTCTGCCCGACCTCGTCGTGCAGCTCCTGGGCGATACGGCGGCGCTCCGCCTCCTGCGCGAGCAGTACCCGGGCACTGCTCGTGGCGCGTTCCTGCTCCAGCCGTTCCAGCATCGCGTTGAAGGTGCGGATCAGATCGGCGACCTCGGCGCCGCCCCGGGCGGGCAGCCGCTGACCGGGCCGCAGCAGGTCGACCGTGGTCATCAGCCGGGTGAGCCGGTCCAGCGGGGCCAGGCCCCAGCGCAGCAGGGCGGCGTTGGCCGCCAGCAGCACGGCGAGCCCGCCCAGCAGGATGATCGCCTCGGTCAGCACCACCGGCACGGAAACGGTGACGGGAGCCCACAGCAGCAGCGCCGTGGCCGTACCCAGCACCGCGGCGTTGAGCGCGAAGATCCGCCAGAACAGGGACACCGGTGCGTACTCCTCCTCGTGTGACGCGGTCTGCCTCTACTGTCGTCCATCGCACCCCGGCACCGGCCCGCGGCCCCCGGGTGCCGATGCGCGCCCGCCCCAGCATGACCCTAGCCCGGTCGCGGGTCGATGGGACCTGACGCCCATTTCGGATGGCTCGGCATACCCATGCGGGCCCCGGATGGATGCTCCGACCTCAGGGAAATGGGGCCTGCGCCCGATGGGTCCGGGCCGCCGCAGCCCGCAGGCTTGAAGCATGACCGAACCGCATCGTCCACGGACGGTGTGGCCGTCGGACCGCCCACCGCCCGCGGCCGTCCGCCGCCGCCCACCATCCGCACCGGCCGAGAAAGGGCCCCCACCATGTCCCTCGACACCCCGCGCGTGCCCCTCGACACCTCGCGCACCGCGTCCCGTTCCACCCGCCTGAGCCCGGACGAGGCGCGCCGCCGTCTCGACCATGCGCGCGCCACCCGGCTGACCCAGCTGGAGGCCCTGGACGAGACCGGTCAGACGGCGGACGACCACCTCATGTCCGCGCAGCGGACCGCCATCCAGGGCGTGCTCACGGAGATCGAGGCCGCGTTCGCCCGTATCGAGGACGGCAGTTACGGCATCTGCCTGGGCTGTGCCAAGCCGGTGCCCGCGGAGCGCCTGGAGATCCTTCCCTACACCCGTCACTGCGTCGCCTGCCGCCGCGCCACCGCCTGAGCCGTCCCCGCGGCCCCCGTCCTACGGCCCTGTACAAGGGGTGAAGTGGTGAACCCGAACCAGCAGACCATCAGCGACCGCGACACATGCCTCACACCCGAGGACCTTGTCGCGCTCCGCGAGAGCCTGACCGAGCAACTCCTGTTCCGCAGGGAGCAGCTCCAGCAGATCGCTGCGGCGGCCGTGCCCGGCGCCGACGACGGGAGCGGGCTGCCGGCGGCCTCGCAGGTGGAGGTCCGGGTGAAACTCGCGAACTCCGCCCGCATGGTGCTCACCGATGTCGAGGCGGCCCTGCGCCGCATGGACCGGCAGCGCTACGGCGACTGCCACCTGTGTCTGCGTCCGATCGCCCGGGAACGGCTGATGATCGTGCCGCAGGCCCGCTACTGCGCGCGCTGCCAGCAGGTGAGGGAAGCCGGACGATGAACCCCGCGCGCCGTTCACTCGCGGTGCCCCGGCACCGGCCCTGGCCGGCCTGCCGGCCGTGCTGGGGTGTCGCCCTCGACATGGGCAGCGCCCGTACCCGGGTGTGGCTGGCCGGCCGGAGGACGATCGTCGACGTGCCCACGGTCACGTTCCCGGGCAGCGGGGCCGAGTACCCCATCCGACGCGGGGCCATCGTCGACACCGCAGGCACGGCCCGGATGCTCGATCGCCTGCTCGGCCATCGGCTGCCCCGCCTGGTGCGTCCCCTGGTCGTGGTGACGACGCCCGTACTCGACGGGATCGCCTACCGCGCCGCGGCCCGGGCCGCCGTGGCGGTGCTGCGGCCCCGGAGCGTGCTGACCGTGCCCGGCGCCCGCGCCATCGCGCTGGGCGCCGAAGCGGACCTGACCCGACCGCTGCTCGTGGCGGACATCGGCGCGCACCTCACCGAGGTGGTGCTGCTGTCCGACGGCGCGGTCATGGACGCCCGACGGACGTCGCTGGGCACCGGCGACCTCGACTCCGCGGCGCCCGCGGAGATCGGCGAGGCGGTGGTCGCGATGGTGACGGCGATGGTCCGGCAGGACCGTACGTCCCTGACGCGCGACGCCCTGGACAGGGGGGTGCTGCTGGCGGGCGGCGGCGCCCTGTGGCCGGAGATCACCCACCGCCTCGGCGACCGGCTGCGCGCGCCGCTGCGTCCGGTACCGGCGCCGCACACGGCGGCGGTCCGCGGCGCCGCCAGAATCCTGAAGGCAGCACACGGTCACCCCGCCATCATCGGAGCACCCCCACCCCGCCCACCGGACCACACATGACCAACCGAACCCAACCCCGAAGCACCGGCCCCGTCCGCCCGGCCCCGCGCGGCCGGCCGGGTTTCACCCGAGTGTCGCCCTCGTACTCACGGCCGCGTGGCACACCCGTCCTCTCGGCCCCGCCCGACCGCACCAGCCGGGCCACACATGACCGGCCGAACCCGACCGCGGAGCACCGGCCCCGGCTGCGGAGCACCCCGTCCCGGTCCCGTCCGCCCGGCCCCGCGCGGCCGGCCGGGTTTCACCCGAGTGTCGCCCTCGTACTCACGGCCGCGTGGCACACCCGTCCTCTCGGCCCCGCC
>NZ_JBIALO010000002.1:482555-526867 GCF_042873595.1 Streptomyces sp. NPDC004629
CCGACCCCGTCCGCAGCACTGCGTATGACCGGCCGAGCCCGGCCGCGGAGCACCGGCCCCGGCTGCGGAGCACCCCGTCCCGGTCCCGTCCGCCCGGCCCCGCGCGGCCGGCCGGGTTTCACCCGAGTGTCGTCCCCGTACTCACGGCCGCGTGGCACACCCGTCCTCTCGGCCCCGCCCGACCCCGTCCGCAGCACTGCGTATGACCGGCCGAGCCCGGCCGCGAAGCACCCCGTTCCGGTCCCGGCCGCACACCCGTTTTCCGTGGCCGCCCGCGCGGGTCACGTCGTCCATGGCGCCCGTCCCCACTCCCACCCACACCCCGCTTCTCGTCGCGGCTCATCCGGCCGACGGGTCCCCTCCGCTGTCCCGGCCGAAGGAAGGAGCATCCCCATGCCCGGCGGCATTCCGCGGGCACAGCCGCCCCCCGACGACCTGCCACGCCATCCGCTCTGGCGTTTCCGCCGCAATCCCTTGCGGCGCGGCACCGACGTGGCCCAGGCGTGGATCGGCCTCGGCCTGCTGCTGGCCGTGCTCGTGGCGATGCCGGGCGCCATGTTCCTGATCGGTGACACCGCCTACCGGCACTACGCGCACACGGCCCGCCACCAGGCCGCGACCCGGCACCAGAGCACCGCGGTCCTTCTGTACGACTCACCGAGGCACCCCGAGCCGGGGTCGGACGAGGAGAAGCGGACCCGTTACCGGGTCGAGGTCCGCTTCACCGACCGGCTCGGCCACTCCCGCACCGGCTGCGTCGACGCCCACCCCGGACTGCCGGCGGGCAGCACCGTCACGGTCTGGACCGGGCCGGAGGGCGGGATCACGGACCCGCCGATGACCGCCGCGGAGATCCGCAGCCGCTGCATGGGCTGGGCGATCATCGCCGCCCTGGCGGTCGCCCTCGCGGGAGCCGCGGCGTACGGCATCGCCGAGCGCACGCTGCACCGGCGCAACCTCGCCGCCTGGGACACCGCCTGGGCCCGCACGGCTCCCCGCTGGACGACCCCCACCTGACCCCCGGCCTATTCGAACCGCCGCTCGACGACCCGCTTGGCCGCCTCGCTCTCGGCCGCGGCCGGGGACAGTTCGCTCAGTGTGTCGAGGTCCGTGTCCTCGCGCAGTTCCTCTTCCCAGGCGGCCGCGAGTCGTTCCTGTTCGTCGTGCGGCTGCTGCCGGACCTGTTCCCGGTCGTGCGGGCTCAGGGCGGCCAGGAAGCGCTCCAGGGTGTCGATCGGCATCCACTTCTCCTTGATCACGGGGCGTCGGCGCCCTTGCGGACGTCGTCCCAGAGTGATCGCTGCCGACCGATACCCGGCGGAGCCGAGGCGTGCTCCGACCCGAATGGAGCACGGCTGGGGCACCCGGGCCCGGTGCGCTCACCGCTCGGTGGGCTACGGACAGGGCAGGTCGTCCGGCGGATGCACAGGCGTCGGCCGCACCATGGGCGCGGACACCTGGGCGCCCGTCGACCGCCTGGTCGCACAGCCGCCCCCGGCCGCGGACATGTGTCATGCGGCCGTACGGAAGTGAGGGCGGCGAACTCTGCTTCGGTCTCCGTGCGTCTCATTCCGTCCGTGCGGCTGTCGCGGCCGCTGCGGACACCGGAATGTGTCAGGCGTTCTCCGACGTGTCGCCCTCGGTCTCGGCCGGCACCGCGGACGTCGGCTCGGCGAGCGAGTACAGCACCGACCTCTGCTGCTTGTGCCGCTGGATGCGGCCCTTGGCGACAAGTGCCTCCAGTGTGTTGCGCACGACCTGCGGGGTCGGGGTCCGCTCGGGGTGTTCCCGCACCAGTTCCTCGCGCAACTCCTTGGCCAGGCGGGGCTCGTCGTGCGCGCGGAGCAGGTCGAGGAACACGTCACCGAGCAGGGGCTGACGTGACGTGGCCTGCGCGGAAACGCGATCGGTCTTCTTCTTACCGGACTTGGTACCGGACTTGTCGGCGGCCTTGGTACCGGTCTTGGTACCGGCCTTGTCGGCGGTCTTGTCGGCGGTCTTGGTGGCGGACTTGGGGCCCGCCACCGCACGTGCCGCACGCGCACGGCGCCGCGGCGCCGGCGGCGTCGCAGCCTCGGTGCCGGCGTCCGTGTCGGTGGTTGCGGCGGCCGTGGCGGCCGGAACCAGGACTGGCTCGGCCTGCGCCTGCTGCGGCAGCGGCGCCGCTTCGGCCACCACGCCGTCCGACGGGGTGTCAAAACGCTCGGCGATGTTCAGGATGTCCAGCAACAGCGCCTCCTCCTGCTTCAACGTGCTGACACGCTCCGCGAGTTCCTGCTGCCGGCGCCGGTTCTCCTGCAGATCCGAGGCGGCCTGCTCCAGATAGCGGGATCGGATCGAGGCATCGGTCGACTGATCGGACACAATCATTCACTCCTTGAAGACGATGGATGGTGGTGCGATGGTACCGACCCGCCGACCCGGTAGTGCGAGGTGTGAGGGAGCCGGGGCGGAAACACACGTACATCGCACTCGTTCGAGCGACGCCCGGCCTGCGGCGGGCATGTGCCGCAGGCCGCGGGTTGCGGCGTACCGTACCCGGTGACGCCCCCCGCCGACTAGGGTGTGACCGGGCCGCGCGGGTGCCGAACTGCCGTGCGCGGCACCGCAGGTCACCTCCCAGGGGAAAGGTGTTCCACATGCGCAGAAACCTGTCACGGCTCGCCGTGGCCGTGGCCGCCGCCGGTCTGTCACTCGGCACCGGCACCGCCTTCGCCACCCCGCCCGGCCCGGGTGTCACGGGCACGATCATCGCGCAGACCACGAAGGGCGGGACGGACTACATACTCCGGCAGATAACCGTGCCGCCGGGCCAGAGCACGGGTTGGCACTACCACGACGGACCACTGTACGCCTATGTGCAGCAGGGCACGCTCAGCCATTTCGACGCCCGTTGCGCGTCCGACGGCGTCTACCGGGCCGGCAGCCACCTCACCGAACCACCCGGCGAGGACCACGTCCACATCGGACGCAACCTCGGCACGACCCCGGTCGTCCTGGACGTGCTGTACGTCCTGCCCCACGGGGCCCCGCTCTCCGAGGACGCCCCGAATCCCGGGTGCGACTTCGAGTAGCGGGCCGTCTGCGGGGGACCGCCAGCGTGCTGTAGCCGGGCAGCTCCATCCCGCTCCCCACGAACGGGTGACCCGCCGGTGGGGCCAGCGAGCTTCAGATCAGCACCGCAGAAGGCGAAGGAGGATCTGGAGAAGATCCATGAGCGGCACCGAGCGGAGTCCGAGCGGCTGATCGCCGTTCTGGGGGAGGTACTGGAGGCGGCCAAGGACGCGGTCGGCTTCGACCGCGAGTCGGTCACCCTGCCCACGAGCGTCCGCAAGCAGAACTTGGTGTACGCCGAGTGCGGCAAGGCGGTGTTGGAGCGGCTGGAGAGGGCCGGCGGCCTGGCCAAGCTCTCGGAGGACCATGAGTTGGTCTCCGCCCATCACGGCGACAACTACGCGCCGCTGATGCGGCGGCACTTCGGGCAGCCAGTGGGTGCCGGTGACGTACACCGGCAGCGCATCCTGTTCGACAAGCACAAGCCGGGAAAGATCAACCGGCGGCACTTCGAGGTGTGCACTCTCTTCTACCTCACCCAGGAGCTGCGGACCGGCGACGTGGCGGTCATCGACTCGGAGTCGTACGCCAACCTGCACGACCAACTGCTGTCCTGGCAGGCGTGCGAGCCGCTGGTCGCCGACTACTGCGAGCAGGCCTGACTACCTTCCACCGCCCCGGCGTTCACCGCTGCACTGAAGCAGAAGCTCACCCAGGTGGCCGCGAAGGTGGACGCCGGATACCCGGACAACGCGGACCTGACCATCGACACCGCGTCGGGGAAGATCGTGCTCACCCCTCGCAAGGGCAAGGACCGCCGCAAGTGGACGAACGCGGGCCCCGCGCAGGTCGCGCGGCACATGCGGCAGAAGGTCTCAGTGCACGAGCTGTCACCGGCGGGCAACCAGCACATCACCGCGGAGAAGCTGAACGCCGCCTCGGCGGACGTCATCGACATGTTCATCCAGCTCGACCTGGCGCACGTGTGGGGCGACGTCGGCAAGGCCGGGATCGACGGCTCCCAGTACGACACCTGGGCATCTCGATGAGACACGTGACCGACACCTACATCGCGCTCTTCAGCCACTTCATCCCGTGTGGCGTGGGGGAAGCGGTGTATCTGTTGGCGTGGAGCTGCTGCCACGCATCCGCAACTGGAAGGACCTGACCTTCTACCGGCCGAGCGTGACGGTGAAGTACCAGCACATCGCCCCGCTGTTCGGCGACCCGGAGAAGGAGTGATGACGAACAAGGAGGGCGGCTGCGGACGGCCGCCTGACGCCTTCGAGCCGGAGGGCCGGTAACCCCAGCTGGAGCCGCCATCCGACCACCGGGCATAGTCCGCGATGCGAAGCATGCCGATCAATGTGCTCGCGCCTGACAGGTTCTCCTGTTGGCGCGAGCACATCTCCCAGACGTACGTGCCGATGGACGTCGAAGGCGACCACACAGTGCCCTCACGCACGACGCGGAAGACGGCACCTCCACCCCGACGCTGCCGGCCCGCTCCCTGGAGCGATACGCACGGCCCGGCGTCGACTCGGTCGCCCAACACGTCGCCTCACGCGACCCGGCCGCCCGCCACCGGGGCTGATCACAGGGGGCTACGGCACGTTTCAGGCGTATTCCGGTTGGCCTCGAAGGGCGGTCCCCGGGTGTCGCGGACCGGCGAGGCATGTCATGGGCCGCTCGGCCGGCCCTCGGCGGTCAGCCGGAGTTCGAGGCCCGGCCAGCGGCGGCGCAGCCAGCGGTCGTGGCTGGCCAGGACGATCGCGCCGGGACCGGAGCCCAGCGCCTCCTCCAACTCGTCGCACAACCGCGGCGACAGATGGTTGGTGGGCTCGTCGAGCAGCAGCAACTGCGGTGGGCGGGCCACCAGAAGAGCCAGTGCGAGCCGGCGCCGCTGACCGACGGAGAGGTGTCCCACCGGCTTGTCCAGGTCCGCCTCGTGCAGCAACTCCAGCGAGGACAGCGGGACCGCTTCCGCCCGCTCGGCGCCGAGCGACGCCTCGTAGGTGTCCCGTACGGTGCGGTCGGGCCGGTCGAAGACGGTGTCCTGCTCCAGCAGTCCCACGGTGAGACCGGGCCGCCGCCGTACCGTGCCGCGCGCCCCGAGCCGTCCGGCGAGCACCGCCAGCAGGGTCGACTTTCCGGTCCCGTTGTCGCCGGTGACCAACAGCCGGTCGACCGCCGCCACATCGAGCCGGCGCACGGCGAGCCGGCCCGTCACCCGGACGTCGCGCAACGACACGACGGTGCCCTGCTCCGACTCGCCGGCGAGCGCCTGGTGCCCGAAGCGCAGCGGCCGGGGTGGCTGTGCGACCTGGGTGCGTTCCCGTTCGTCGAGCCGCCGGGCGGCGTTGCGGACCCGGCGTGAGATCTGGCTCTGCACCCGGCCGCCCCGGTGGCCGTAGCCCATCTTCTCGTTGTCGCTGCGCCCCCGGTCCGGTGCGACGCGGCGCGCGGTGACCCCGGCCGACCGGCGCAGCGCCGCCAACTCCTCCTGTTCCTCGGCGTAGCGGCGCTCCCAGCGGTCCCGCTCGGCATGTTTCTCGGCCAGATAGGCGGTGTAGTCGCCGCCGTAGCGGACCGGTCCGTCCACCGCGGGATCGAGGTCGATCAGGTCCGTGCACACGGCGTCGAGGAACGCCCGGTCGTGGCTGGCCAGCACGACCACCCCGGGCAGATCGCGCACCTGTTCCTCCAGGAAGGCGGCGGCCTGGTCGTCGAGATGGTTGGTCGGCTCGTCCAGCAGCAGCGCGGCGGGCCGCCGGACCAGCAGCGCGGCCAGGGCCAGCCGGCCGCGCTGCCCGCCGGACAGCGAGCCGAGCGTGCGGTCGTGCGGGACCTCGCCCAGACCGAGCCCGGTGAGCATGATCGCGGCACGCCGGTCCGCGTCCCACGCCTCGCGCTGCTGCGCCTGTTCGAGCCGTCGGCCGTACTCCTGGAGCAGGTCGGCGTGGCCGGGGTGGGACGGCGGGGTGTCGGCGAGCTGTCGGGTGAGGTGGTCGAGCCGCGCGAGGTCGGCTCGGGCCTCGCGCAGGGCGCCGTCGAGCACGTCGGCGATCGTCGACGTGGCGTCGTACGGCATCTCCTGGGGCAGATGGCCCAGGTCGGCGGGGCGTACGACGCTGCCGGAGTCGGGTTCGTCGGTTCCGGCGAGCAGGCCGAGCAGGGTCGACTTGCCGACGCCGTTCTCCCCGATCAGGCCGATGCGCCGGCCGGGGGAGGCGGTGAGGGAGACGCCGTCGAGCACCCGGCGGGTGCCGAGGGTGCGGACCAGGTCGTGGGCGAGCAGGGCCGGCTGAGCGGACATGGGTTTCCACCGAACGTGAGGGGTGCTTTGCCCGCCGGGCTGCCGCCTCGGGCGCGGGCGTGGTCGGCGCGCGGGTCACACCTCGGGCGCCGCCGTCTCCACCAGCGCACCCCCCGCCAGCCGCAGCCGGCGCCGCACCCCGATCTCGCGCAGGAACCGCTCGTCGTGGCTGACGACCACGAACGCGCCCCGGTAGGAGGCGAGCGCGCTCTCCAACTGGCCGGTGCTGACCAGGTCCAGATTGTTCGTCGGCTCGTCGAGGAGCAGCAGGTGCGGGGCCGGTTCGGCACACAGCACACAGGCCAGGGTGGCCCGCAGTCGCTCCCCGCCGGACAGCACCGCGGTCGGCAGGTGGACGCGCGCACCGCGGAACAGGAAACGCGCGAGCAGGTTCATCCGCTCCGCGTCGGTGCGGTGCGGCGCGTACGCGGCGAAGTTCTCGGCGACGGTCCGGTCGAGGTCGAGCAGGTCCAGGCGCTGCGAGAGATGGGCGATCCGGCCGTCGGCCCGCCGGATCCGCCCGGACTCCGCTTCAAGACCGCCGTTGATCAGCCGCAGCAGGGTGGACTTGCCCGCGCCGTTCGGCCCGGTCAGCGCGATCCGTTCGGGACCGCGGACCGTCAGGTCGATGCCGTCGCCGGCGAACAGGGCCCGCCCGCCGTGCCGGACCTGGAGGTGCTCGCCCTCGAAGACGATGCGGCCCGCCGGGACGACGGTGTCGGGCAGGTCGAGGCTGATGCGCTGCTCTTCCCGTACGGCCCGCTCCGCCTCGTCCAGTCGGGCCCTGGCCGCGCTGACCCGGGCGGCGTGCTGCCGACCCGCCCGGCCCGCGGACTCCTGCGCGCCGCGTTTCATGTTTCCGGCGAAGATACGGGGCAGTCCCGCGCTGCTGAGGTTGCGTGCGGCGTTGCTCGCGCGCCGCTCGGCGCGCTCGCGGGCCTGCTGCATCTCCCGTTTCTCCCGCTTCAGTTCCCCCTCGGCGTTGCGGACATGCTTCTCGGCGACCTCACGCTCGGCCCGTACTGCTTCCTCGTACGCGGTGAAGTCACCGCCGTAAAGCCGCAGTTCACCGCGGCCGAGTTCGGCGATGCGCTGCATCCGGTCGAGCAGGGCGCGGTCGTGGCTGACCACGAGCAGACAGCCGGTGAAGTCGTCGAGCACGTCGTAGAGCCGGTGCCGGGCGTCGAGGTCCAGGTTGTTGGTGGGCTCGTCGAGCAGCAGTACGTCGGGGCGCCTGAGCAACTGGGCCGCGAGACCCAGCGAGACGACCTGGCCGCCGCTGAGCGTGCCGAGGCTCCGGTCCAGGGCGAGGCCGGCGAGGCCGAGCCGGTCCAGTTGGGCCCGGGTGCGTTCCTCGATGTCCCAGTCGTCGCCGATGGTCGTGAAGTGTTCCTCGCTCACGTCCCCGGACTCGACGGCGTCCAGGGCACGGATCACCTCGGCGACACCCAGCACCTCGGCGACCGTCATACCGGTGGTCAGCGGGAGGCTCTGCGGGAGGTGGCCGAGTGTGCCGGAGACGGTCAACGACCCGGAATCGGGCCGCAGTTCACCGGCGATCAGCCGGAGCAGGGAGGTCTTTCCGGAGCCGTTGGGCGCGACCAGGCCGGTGCGGCCGGATTCCATGGTGAAGGACAGGCCGCTGAAGACCGGGGTGTCGTCGGGCCAGGAAAAGGACAGCTCGGAGCAGACGACACAGGCGTCGGACATGAAGGGACCTCGGGAAGGACAGGGCAGGGGCACAGCGCTGCCCGGGCAGACAGGGGAAGAAGGCGACGACGACCGGGCCACGACGGCGGCGCTCCACGGCGCCGGCCGGTGGCCGATCAGCTCCGGGTATCACCCGGAGATGTCGTCGTCACCTGCCATGTCTGGTTCCCTCCGAAACGGTCAAAGGTGCGGTCGAGTGTAGCAGCCCCCGTGCGCGCTCCGCGCCCTCCCGGCCCGTCCCGTTGCCGCGCGCCCGGGGGGAATATCCTGCGAGACACCGGTGGTTCGCAGGGACGACCACGGCGGACGGCCGGGACCCGCGCGTGGCGTGAGGCACGGGCGGGGAGCGGCGCGCCGGAGTTCCGGACGCTGAAGAAGGGTGACGTGTGATGAGTGACAACGAGCAGAAGGCTCTGCTGGCCGGTGGCTGCTTCTGGGGCATGCAGGAACTGATCCGCAGGCAGCCGGGGGTCCTGACGACGCGGGTGGGCTACAGCGGCGGCGAGGTGTCCCATCCGACGTATCGCAACCACGGAAACCACGCCGAGTCGATCGAGATCACCTTCGATCCCACGGTGACCGACTACCGCACCGTCCTGGAGTACTTCTTCCAGATCCACGACCCGACCACGAAGGACCGGCAGGGCAACGACATGGGTGCCAGCTACCGCTCCGCCATCTTCTACCTGGACGACCAGCAGCGGCGGATCGCCGAGGACACCATCGCCGACGTCGAGGCGTCCGGTCTGTGGCCCGGCCCGGTGGTGACCGAGGTGGTGCCGGCGGGCACGTTCTGGGCGGCCGAGCCGGAGCACCAGGATTACCTGCAGCGCTACCCCAACGGCTACACCTGCCACTTCCCGCGGCCCAACTGGCGGCTGCCCAAGCGCGCCGCGTGAGCGCGGCGGCTCCCGGGCCGCCGCGGCGCGGGTGACACCGTGCTACCCGGCGATCACGGCTGTGCCGGTCCGGCCGCCGTCGACGTCCACCACGGTGCCGTGCACGAACGCGGCCTCGTCGGCGGCCAGCCACACGGCGGCCTGGGCGATGTCCTGCGCGGAACCGATCGTTCCGGCCGGGGTGCCCCGCATCATGGCCTCGGCCGGGTGGGACCCCGTGCCCTCGGGGGCGACGACGCCGACGACGCCGGGTGAGATCGCGTTCACGCGGACACCCCGCGGCCCGAACTCCGCGGACCAGGCGCGGGTCAGGGTCTCCACGGCGCCCTTGGTGGAGCTGTAGAGGGCGCCCACGGGAACCGCCAGGCGGGCCACCCATGAGCCGAGGTTGATGATGGTCCCGCCGCCCTCCGCCGCCATCCGCGGGGCCACGTCGGCGGTCAGGAAGAACGGCGCCTTGACGTTCACCGCGTAGACCCGGTCGAAGGTCTCCTCGTCGGTCGCCGTGGTCACCTCGCCCGGGTAGATCCCCGCGTTGTTCACCAGGATGTCGATGCGGCCGCCCAGCACCTCACGGGACCGCTCGGCCAGTGCCCGGGACGCCGCCGGGCTGCCGTCGAGGTCCACCGCCACGAAGTGGGCACGGCCGCCGGCCGCGCGGATGCCCTCGACGACCTTCGCGCCCCGCTCCCGGCTGCGCCCGGAGACGACGACATGTGCTCCCTCGGCGGCGAACGCCTCGGCGATGGCCTGCCCGATGTTGCTCGTCGCACCCGTCACCAGCGCGGTCTTGTTCCGTAGCCGTGCACCCATGATGCCGGTCCTCTCTCTCGGTCACCGGATGAGGAGGCCCACTGTGCACGCAAGAAAGTGGACCAGCAAGTCCAGAAAAGTGGCACCGGGATCGGCGCGCGGGTCAGTCGCGGACGCGCAGCACGAGCTTGCCGCGCACCCGCTCCGTCTCGATGCGGCGGTGGGCCTCGGCCGCCGCGCTCAGCGGCAGCGTCTCGACGGCGCGGGGCCGCAGCCGGCCCGCGCTCAGGAGCATGTTGATGTGATGCGCGGCCCCGGCGAGCTGCGTGGTGTCGGCATGGGAGATGGCGAACCCGTGCAGCGAGCGGTCCTTGACGTACAGGTCCCGCACCGGCAGGACGGGCCGGGACCGCAGACCGGACATGACGACGATCCGCCCGCAGTCGGCGAGCAGACCCACGGCGGTCTCCAGGTCGTTGCGTCCGGAGGTGTCGACATGGAGGTCGACCCCGTCGGGCGCGGCCTCCTCGATCAGGGCGCCCGTGTCCGGACGGTGGTAGTCGATGACCCGGTCGGCACCCAGGGAGCGGACGTAGGCCGCGTCCCGGCCGGCGGCGACGGCGATCACCCGGGCGCCGGCGTGCGCCGCCATCGTGACGAGCGCGCTCCCCACGTTGCCCGCGGCGCCCAGCACGGCGACGGTCTCGCCGCACCGCAGTCGCCCGTGGGTGAACAGGGCGAGGTGCGCGGTGGCCGCCGCGTGGACCAGCGCGACGGCCTCGATCGGGTCCGCGCCGTGCGGCAGGCGGTACAGCCGGTCGGCGGGCACGACCGCCTGCTCCGCGGCGGCGCCCTGCCGGCCCGCGTGCCCGAGGCTGTTGCACCAGACCCGGTCCCCGGGCCGGAAGCCGTGGGTCGCGGGCCCGGCGGCGGACACCGTGCCCACGAGGTCACGGCCGATGACGAAGGGGAAGGGCAGGGCAGTGGCGTACGCCCCCGAGCGGACGAGGGCGTCGACGGGGTTGACCGCGCTGGCCTCGACGTCGACGAGCACGTCATGGGGGCCGGGTGCGGGCGGCGGCAGTTCGCCGTGGCGGATGGCGTCCGGTGGGCCGAGTCCGGTGATGTAGGCGGCACGCATGGACACCGACTGTGGCACGCGAAGGCCGCCCGGACCGCCGGGCGCGCGCGAAGCGGCGGGACGGTACGCCGAAACGGCAGTGCCGCCCGGCCCGGGTGCCTGGGCCGTCCCGAAGTGCCCCGCCCCGTGCCCGACCGGTCGCCGCACGCGCGTCGGGACGGTCGGCCGCGGGGCCGGCCGGCGGGGCGGGGCTGGGCAGATGCCCGACGGGGAAAGAGGAGTCCGAACACGGGGCGCCCCTGTCCGGCCGATGGGAGGCCGTGGGGGCACGACTCGGGGAAGGAGCACCGCGATGGGCTGGGGGATGCGTGCGGCCGAGGCGGACCGGCAAGCGCTGGACCGGGCGTTCGAGGCGGCCGAGCGGCATGGTCTGGGCGAGCATGTGACCACCCAGAACCTGGGCAGCCGGATCCGCGGACTGGGGTGTGTGTCGGCCATGGTCGGGATCGTGCTGCTGCCGCCGGGTATCGGCCTGTTGTCGGGCCCCGACGGGGCGACGACGAAGGTGGTCGCCGCGGTACTCGTCGTGCTGGGCATCGCCCTGCCCGTCGGCGCCGTTCGGATCGAGGGCCGGCTCACCCACCGGGACACCCGGCTGCATGTCTTCGACCGCGGTCTCGTCGTCACCGGGCACGACCGCACCGTGCCGTGCCCCTGGCCGGACCTGCGGATCCAGGAACGCACGGAACACGGCACCTACGGCAGCGCCGGACACGGTTTCACCGCGCACTGGCTCCATCTGTCCGCGCAGGGCGTCCCCCTGTGCCGGCTGAACGCGAACAACCCCGCCGCCCGGCACATCTCGCGCTCCGCCTCGGACGCGGGGCTGTCCTAGCCGTGCCGTGCCTGACCGGGCACATCAACCGGCTCCCTTTCGAGGCCCGTTCGGTGTGACGTCGGCCGGGGGACTGCGGGGGGAGCGGAGCGTTTCGCGGCCTGCGCTCGGTACCGTCCCGGTGTGCTGCCGAACTCCTTTGCGAAGGCGTGGGAGAGTGCGTACGGGCTGCCGTAGCCGACCCGGCCGGCGATGGTCGCCAGGGTGTCCGGTGTGTCGCGCAGCAGGGTGGCGGCAAGGATCAGGCGCCACCACGTGAGGTACGCCATCGCAGGACGGCCGACCAGGGCGGTGAACCGGCGCGCCAGGGTGGGCCGGGAGACGCCCACCTCTGCGGCCAGACGGTCGTTGCTCCACGGGGCGGCCGGGTTCGAATGCAGCGCCCGCAGGGCCGCCGCGGTCACCGGGTCGCCCAGTACGCGGGGCCAGGCTCCGCTGGTGGCCTCGGTCATCCAGGAACGGATGATGTAGACGAGGAGGAGATCGAGCAGGCTCGGGAGCGCGATGCAGGAGCCGGTCCGCCGCTCGTCCAGCTCACCGGCGAGCAGGTCGATCGCGGCGCGGAGTTCGAGGTGGCTGCCCACTCGGCTGGGAAGGTGGATGACTTCGGGCAGCTCTGTCATGAGCGGGTGCAGGTGGCTGCAGTCGAGCCAGTACGTGCCGCAGAGCATCTCCGCCTCGTCGCGCTCGGGCCGGGCGCGCGGCCCGGTCCCCGCGAGCCATTGCCCGAACGGCACCGCCTTCTGTTCGGCGACCGCCGCGTCGACCGGGGAATCGGGCGATCACATGGCCGGTGCCATGAGGCAGCAGCACCGCGTCACCTACGCCGAGAGACACCGGGGCGCCGCCGTCGGGCAGCAGCCAGCAACTGCCCTTCAGGACGACGTAGAAGCCCGCGCCGTCGTACGGGTCGAGGCGCGCGCACCAACTCCCGCTCGCCCGCACCCGGTGGGACGAGGGGTGCCCGAGGTGCACGGCAGATTTCGCGCCGGGGCCGGGTCGGGTTTCCCGAGGGACGAACGCTCCCTCGGCCGCCGCCTACTTGCTCCGCAGCTTCCCCAGCGGGTCGGGGTCTTCCGCCAGTGCGGTGGCCGCCGCCTTCCAGCTGGTGTCCTCGGGGTAGAGGGCGCTGCGCAGGAAGGCCCGGGTGAGTTGCTGGATCAGAGCGACGCGCGCGGGATTCTCGTCCGTCGTCTCGGCCGCCTCGTACCCCGGGATGCCGCCGAGTGAGTGCTCTGCGCCGAACAGGGTGAGCAGGCTCTTGCCGCCCGGGCTGTAGGTGTAGGGGTCGGTGAACCAGTCCGGTCCGCGAGTGGACAGGTGTGACTGGTCGTGGTCCCCGGCGACGATGAGAGCCGGGGTGGTCATGGTGTCGAAAGACGGCTTCATGAAGGGGAAGTTCTCGGCGGCGAACGGGGTCAGGCCGTCGCCCAGGCCGATCAGGGCGAGCAGCACACCCGCCGTGACCCGGGGGTCGGACATGTCCTCGCCCGGAGCGCCGTCGGAGCCGAGGACACGCGCGCCCAGCAGCGTGCTCGCCGTCTGGGCTCCCCAGGAGTGGCCGGCCACGGCGATGCGGCTGCGATCCAGGCGCCCGCCGAGGCCCGGCACGGAGGCTTCCAGAACGTCGAGGCCGTCCAGTGCGCGCTTGAGGTCCTCGATACGAATGCGCCAGATCCGTGGTGTGCGGGGGTCCTCGGCGGGGATGCCGAGCGTCCGGGAGTCGAGGTGGGTGGGCTGCACGACCACGAAGCCGTGAGCGGCCCAGAAGTCGGCCAGCGGCGCGTAGCCGTCCATCGACGAGCCGAAGCCGTGGGAGAAGACGATGACGGGCACAGCGCTGCCGGTTGCGGGGGCGGACACGCGGACCTGGAGGTCTTCACCGCGGCCCGGGGCGGGCAGGACGACCGGCTTCGCGGATATCACCGTGGTGGGCGCATCCGCGCCCTTCTGCGGGTTCGCGGTGTTCGGGTCGGACATGGAGGTGCCTTCCGTTCGGTTTCTTCACGTTCGGTTCGGTGGGCCCGGCGGGACGCGATGGCGGGGGACGGCTGGTCGCCGGTCCCATCGGTCTGCCATCATGAGCAAAACCGGAACCTCGTTCCGACAACGATACGGAACGCGGTTCCGCTTCGTCAAGCCGGGCCGGGACATGAGCGGGGCTGGGCAAGGGGAACCCGCCGTGCCATGACGGGAGTTCGTCGCCCATGACCCGCTCCCGGTGTGGTCGGCCGGGCCACCCGACCCGATCGGGCACAGGATGTCGGGTCGGGCCGGGTGCCTGCCGTCTAGCGTGGCGAGCGTTGACAAGGAAGGTGATCGGGCGTGCTGGAGCGGCTCAACCAGGCCATGGAGGACATCGAGGGCCGTCTCGACCAGCCGGTCGACGCGGCCCGGCTGGCGCGGATCGCGGCCACGTCGGAGTACCACCTGCGCCGGATGTTCTCCGCGCTCGCGGGCATGCCGCTGTCGGAGTACGTCCGGCGCCGGCGGCTGACGGTCGCGGGCGCCGAGGTGCTCGCCGGGCGGGCGCCGCTCCTGGAGGTCGCGGTGCGCTACGGCTACGGCTCGGGCGAGGCGTTCGCCCGCGCGTTCCGGGCCATGCACGGCATCGGTCCGGGCGAGGCCCGTCGCACCGGTGCCGCGCTCGTCTCCCAGCCCCGGTTGGCCTTCCGCCTCACCGTCGAAGGGAGCAGTAGCATGCGCTACCGCGTCGTGGACCGGCCGGACTTCACCGTCGTCGGCCTCAAGGCCCGGGTTCCGCTGGTGCACACGGGGCCGAACCGGGCGATCATCGACTTCGTCCGCGGCATCGCACCGGGGACCCTGCAGAGCCTGGAGAAGCTGTCGGACCAGGAGCCGCAGGGCATCGTCGCCGTCTGCGACGACCTCGATCCGAGTCGCGCCGAGGGCACCGAACTCGACTATTACCAAGGGGTGGTGACGTCCTCGGCGGCCCCCGCCCCCGAGGGAGCGACCGCTCTCCAGGTGCCGGCCGGCACCTGGGCGGTCTTCACCGTCTCCGGTCCGGCGCCCAAGGCCATCCAGTACCTGTGGCGGGACGTGTTCACGCAATGGTTCCCGGCGAACCCTTACCGCAGCCGCCCGGGACCGGAGATCCTGCGCACGCGCCTGTCCGCGGACGGGGCCGAGGCCGACGCCGAGTTGTGGCTGCCGGTGGAACGGGAGGTGTGAGCCCGGTCGCCACCACACCCGGCACCGGTGGCCACGGCGGTCGCCGGCATCGGCCTCCGCCTGCGACTGGCTCCGCACCCTCCAACAGGGGGTCTTTGGCGCGGACGTGACCGAACCGCAGATCCACGTCGGCGGCTGGGCCGCCGCCGGTGCCCAGCAGACGTACATCGCCTGGGACGGGGCGTTCGGCTCCGCCACCGACGGCGCGGTCAGACGCTTCCAGCCCGCGTACGGCCCGACCGCCGACGGCGTCGCCGCCGACATCGTCGTCTCGGGCCACGCCACGCTCCAGGTGTACCGGGTCGCCGAGACCTGCGGGTTCTCCGGGCTGGAGGCGTGCGTCCACTCCTGGCAGCACGTCGACAGGCGGGGCCAGTACCCCTCGGGCGGCTCTGGGTCGTGGTGGTGGGAGAGCGGTGTGGTGTGAGCCCCGCCCGCCGACCGCCCGCGCCGGCCTGCCCCCACGGGGCGGACCGGCGCCGTTTGCGTTGCCTCTTGCAAAGGCGGCGGGCCGGTGCTCGCCGGTTCCGGCCGGCCCGAGCGGCCCGCCATCCGGGTGATCTACGCCCCGCCCCCGGCGGCCCGGGTCGCCAGGAAACACAAGGTTGGCGGGGGTTGCCGGGCCGTCGTGTGCCTCGGGCGGAGTGGCAGGCCGACCGTGGCCGACCGAAACTGGCAGAGCGGTTCGTGATCAGGAAAGTGCGCAGGCAAACGTCCTCCAGGAGGTCGATGGTGGAGCAGTCCGCCGACGTCTACATATCCGGGCCGGACGAAGCACCCGCAGCCGGGGGTACCGGCGGGAGCCCGGCGAATACCGAAACCGAGCGAGGACTCGCCGAAGTCCTGGCCGATGTACTGAAAGCGGAACGCGTCGCAGTCGACGGTCACTTCTTCGACGACCTCGGCGCCAACTCGCTGGTGATGGCGCAGTTCTGTGCACGGCTCAGGAAGCGCGCGGACCTGCCGTCCCCGTCCATGAAGGACATCTACCGCAGCCCGACGATCCGGAGCCTCGCGGCGGCGCTGGCGCAGGCCGCGCCCGATCCGGCCGGAGTGTCCCGGCCGGCCGCCCCGGCACCGCCGGCGTCCGCGGGCCCGCCGCCCCCGCCCCCCAGGGCGAGACACGTCCTGTGCGGCGCCGCCCAACTCCTCATCTTCCTGGGCTACTCGTTCGTCGCCGGACTCGTCACCGCCCGGGGCTTCGAGTGGGTCGCCACCGGCTCCGGCTTCGCCGACATCTATCTGCGGTCGCTGCTCTTCGGCGGCCTCGGCTTCACGGGACTGTGCCTGTTCCCGGTCGTCGCCAAATGGCTGCTCGTCGGCCGTTGGAAACCAGGGGAGTTCCCCGTGTGGGGCCTTGGCTATCTGCGCCTCTGGCTCGTCAAGGTACTGCTGCACGCCAACCCGATGGTCCTGTTCATCGGCAACCCGCTGTACGTGCTCTATCTGCGGGCCCTCGGCGCGCGCGTCGGCAGGGGCGTCACGATCCTCTCGCACTCCGTCCCGGTCTGCACCGATCTGCTGACGATCGGCGATGGCGCGGTGATCCGCAAGGACGCCTACTTCCAGTGCTATCGGGCACACGCCGGGCGCATCCAGACCGGCCGGGTCACCATCGGCCGCGATGCCTTCGTCGGCGAGAAGACCGTGCTGGACATCGACACCTCGATGGGCGACGGGGCACAGCTCGGTCACGCCTCCGCCCTCTACCGCGGCCAGCACGTCCCGGACGGCGCACGCTGGCACGGCTCCCCGGCCCAGCCCACCGAGACCGACTACCTGCGGGTCCCGCCGGCCGCGTACGGCGCACTGCGCCGGGCCTGGTTCGGCCTCGGCGCCCTGCTCCAGCTGTACTTCCTCTACCTGCCGTTGTTCATGGGCGGCACCTACCTGCTGTTCACCGGTGTACCGGCGATCGGCGACCGGCTGACGGCGGACACCACCGGGCTCTCCTCGGCGGCCCTGTACACCGACGCGCTGGTGCTGTCCCTCGTGCTGTTCTTCGGCCTCACGGCCGTGGGCCTGGTGGTGCTGTACGCCGTGCCCCGGCTGCTGAACCTGCTCATCGAGCCCGGCCGGGTCTACCCGCTCTACGGATTCCACTACGTGGTGCACCGGGCGATCGCCCGCATGACGAACGTCAAGTTCTTCGCCTGGCTCTTCGGCGACAGCTCCTACGTCGTGCACTACCTGCGCGGGATCGGATACAACCTCAACCAGGTGGAGCAGACCGGTTCGAACTTCGGCTCCGAGTTCCAGCACGAGACGCCGTTCCTCGTCTCCATCGGCAGCGGCACGATGGTGGCCGACGGGCTGTCCGTGCTGAACGCCGAATACTCCAGTACCTCCTTCCGGGTGGCGAAGGTGTCCATCGGGGCGCGCAACTTCCTCGGTAACAACATCGCCTACCCCGCCGGCGGCCGGACGGGCGAGAACTGCCTGCTCGCGACGAAGGTGATGGTTCCCCTCGACGGCGAGATACGCGAGGGTGTGGGCCTCCTCGGCTCCCCGTGCTTCGAGATTCCCCGGACGGTGGAACGGGACACCCGGTTCGACCACCTCAGGAGCGGCGACACCCAGCGGCGCCTGCTCGCCGCGAAGAACCGCCACAACCTCGGCACGATGGCCCTGCTGATGGGCGTCCGCTGGCTGCTCGCCTATCTGCTCACGGTCCTCGGTCTGGCCGCCGTCGACCTGTACGGCGTGGCCGGACACGTGGTGATCGCCGGATACCTGGCCATCACCCTCGCCGTCACCACGCTCCACTACGTCCTGGCGGAGCGCATCATCACCCGGTTCCGCCCGCTGCAACCGCGGCTGTGCTCCATCTACGACCCGTACTTCTGGTGGCATGAACGCCTGTGGAAGGTGCCGGACGAGTACCTCGAAATCTTCAACGGGACGCCCTTCAAGACCCTCGTGTGGCGGATGCTCGGCGTCCGCGTGGGCCGCGCGGTCTTCGACGACGGCTGCTTCATCACGGAGCGGACGCTCGCCGCCATCGGCGACGGCTGCACCCTGAACGCCGGGACCAAGATCCAGTGCCACTCGCAGGAGGACGGCACCTTCAAGTCCGACCGTTCGACGCTCGGCGACGGTTGCACGCTAGGTGTCTCCGCCCATGTGCACTACGGCGTGAACATGGGCGACGGCGCGGTGCTGGCGCCCGACTCGTTCCTCATGAAGGGCGAGGAAGTCCCCGCCCACGCGCAGTGGGGCGGGAACCCCGCCGCCGATCTGCCGGTCGCCCCCGAGCCTTCCCCGGGCCCCGGCGCGCCGACGGCGGCCCAGACAACGGCAATGTCGTCGGTCAACGGCGCCACCGCGACGGTGAGTTGAGGAAGGTCATTCGATGGGAGCGCACGTGGAAACGGACCGGGAGTACTGGAGCCGTGTGCTGAGCGCCGGCGGCTGCACCGCCGTGCCGCGCTGGGTCGGCGAGCCCGTGGCGGGAGTGGCCGAGTACGAGACGGCGGCACCGGACGACCTGGCGACGCAGGTCCGCGCGCTGGCACACGAGTTGAACGTGCCGCTGAGCGCGGTGCTGCTCGCCGCGCACGCCAAGGTGCTCGCCGCCCTCTCCGCCGAGCAGGAGGTGGTGACCGGCTATGTCGCCGGGCCGCGGCGCGCGCCGCTGCCGTGCCGGCTGACCGTCGCGCCCGCCTCCTGGCGCGCTCTGGTGGCCGCCGCGCATCACGCCGAGTCCGAACTGCTGGCACACCGGGAGTTCCCGGTCGACGGGCTGTGGCGGCAGATGCGGGTGGCCGGGCCTTCGTACGAGGTCGTGTTCGACCCGGCCGGGACCGACGGCGGCCTGGTGGACGACGCCGTGCTGTGGCTCGGCTGGTCCGAGCGGGGCGGCCGGCTGGTGCTGAGGCTGCGCTACCGCACCCAGGTGCTCGACGCCGGGTACGCGGCCCGGATCGGCGGCTACCACCTGGCCGCACTGCGCCTGATGGCGGCCGACGCGAACGCCGGGCACGCAGAGCAGAGCCTGGTGTCGGCCGACGAGGCGCACGAGCAACTCGAAGGACTGGCCGGGCCCGGCCGGGTGCTGCCGCAGGCGCGGGCGCACGAACTGTTCGAGCAGCGCGCGCGGGCCCATCCGGACGCGGTCGCGGCGGTGTGCGGCGACCGGTCCTGGACGTACGGCGAGCTGAACGCCCGCGCGAACCGGCTGGCGCGGGCGCTCCTGGCGCGCGGGCTGACCCGCGAGGGCGTGGTCGCTGTGGTCACCGAGCGCAACCTCGACTGGCTGGCTTCGGTGCTGGCGGTGTTCAAGGCCGGAGGCGTCTATCTGCCGATCGAACCGCACTTCCCGGCGGGACGCATCCTGGCAACGTTGTCGCGTGCCGGATGCCGGCTGGTGCTGACCGAGTCCGGCAGCACCGGCACCCTGGACCAGGCCCTGACCGGCCTCCCGGACGCGGAGAAGGTGCTGATCGAGGCGGCGTACCAGGAGGGACACGCCGACGGCGACGTCGGGGTGCGGGTGTCGCCCGGCCAACTGGCCTACATCTACTTCACCTCCGGCTCCACCGGCGAGCCGAAGGGCGCGATGTGCGAGCACGCGGGCATGCTCAACCATCTCTACGCCAAGATCGACGACCTGGGGATCACCGAGGGACGCGTGGTCGCCCAGACCGCCCCGCAGTGCTTCGACATCTCGCTGTGGCAGCTGGTGTCGGCGCTGCTGGTCGGCGGCCGGACGCTGCTGGTGGGCCAGGACGTCGTCGTGGACGTGGAGCGGTTCCTCGACACGCTCGCCGCGGGCCGGGTCGGCGTGGTGCAGGTCGTGCCCTCCTATCTGGAGGTCGTGGTCTCCTACTTGGAGCAGCACCCCCGCGAACTGCCGGACCTGCGCTGTGTGTCGGTGACCGGCGAGGCGCTGAAGCGGGAGCTGGTCCAGCGCTGGTTCGCCTGCCTGCCGCGCATCAAGCTGGTCAACGCCTACGGGCTCACCGAGACCTCCGACGACACCAACCACGAGGTCATGGACAAGGTGCCCGAGCGGGTGCTGCTCGGCCGCGCGATCAACAACGTCCGGGTCTACGTCGTCGACGAGCAGCTGTCCCTGGTGCCGCTGGGCGCCCCGGGCCTGATCGCGTTCTCCGGCGTCTGCGTGGGGCGGGGCTATGTCAACGACCCCGAGCGGACCGCCGAGGCGTACCGCGAGGACCCGTACCGGCCGGGCGAGCGGCTCTACCTGGCGGGGGACTGGGGCCGCTGGCACCCCGGCGGAAAACTGGAGTTCCTCGGCCGCCGGGACAGCCAGGTCAAGATCCGCGGCTTCCGCATCGAGATCGGCGAGATCGAGAACACCCTGCTGCGGGTGGACGGGGTGCGCGACGGCGCGGTCGTCGTTGCGGAACGGGCCGGCCACAGCAAGCATCTGATCGCCTTCTACACGGGCCGGCGGCTGCCCACGGACGAGCTGCGCGAGGCGCTGGCCGCCGTCCTGCCCGCCTATATGGTCCCCTCGGCCTTCCACTGGCAGGACGCCCTCCCGCTGACCGCCAACGGCAAGACCGACAGGAAGGCGCTGACCGCGCTGGCCGAACAGACGGCGCCGCCCGCCGAGGAGGACACCGCACCACGGCGCGACCGCGCCCCGCTCACCCCGACCGAGCGCAAACTGGCCGGCGCCTGGGCGGAACTGCTCGGCGTACCCGAGTCGCAGATCGGCCGCCGGGACCACTTCTTCGACTGCGGCGGCACCTCCCTGACGGCCGTGAAGCTCACCATCGCCCTGGACCGCGCGGTCTCCCTCAAGGACATCACCCGGCACCCGGTGCTCGCGGACCTCGCGGTGCTGCTCGACGGCACCGCCCGGCAGTCAGCCGAACTCCTCCAGCCGTTGACGGAGGCGGGCGGCACCGCGGAGTGCGCCCTGATCTGCTTCCCCTACGCGGGCGGCAACGCGGTCAACTACCAGCCGATGGCGAGCGCGCTCGCGGCCACTGGATGCGCGGTGTACGCCGTGGAGCTGCCCGGCCACGACCTCGCCGCTGACGTCGAGCCGTTCGCGCCGCTCGCCCGGGTGGCGGGGCGGGTGGCCGCCGAGATCACCGCGCGCGGCCTGAGCCGGGTCATGCTGTGGGGCCACTCCTCGGGCGCCGCGGCGGCCCTGGCCACGGCAAGGCTGCTCCAGGACCGGGGCGTGGAGGTCGCGCGGGTCTTCCTCGCGGCACAGCTGCCCGGCACCCCCGCCGAACGGCGCGCCGCCGCCGGCGAACTGGCGGGTCGCAGCGACGCCGAGACCGCCGCGAGGCTGGCCGAGGACAGCGGCTACCCCGAACTCGCCGAGCTGAACGCCCGGCACGCCGAACGCGTCGGGGCCGCCTACCGGCACGACTGCGTGAGCGCACACCACTATCTCGCGGACGCCCTGGAAGCCCCGCCCGCCGAGAAGCTGGCCGCGCCGGTGACCGTGGTCATGGCCGCCGACGACCCGAGCACGGCCGGCGATCCTGACCGCCACCGGGCCTGGCAGCCGCTGGCCGAACGGGTGGAGCTGCACGAACTCCCCGACGGCGGCCACTACTTCCTGCGGACCCGCCCGGCCGAAGCAGCCCGGGCCGTGCTCGGAGCCACCGCACCACTGGCCTCTTCCTGAGCCCCCCACCGCCCCCACAGGGGCAACCGAAAGGAAACCGAGATGACGTCCTCTCCCCTGGCACCACCGCTCGACGTGGAGCTGGCGCCGGACCGTCCCCCGCTCCTGCACGTCGACCCGCCCGGCGACGCGCCGAGTTGGGCGGCCGAGCACCGCGACGCGCTGCGCGCGCAGGTCGCCGAGCACGGTGCGCTGCTCGTGCGCGGCCTCGGGCCGCGCACGCCGGACCAGGTCGGCGCCGTCTTCACGGGCCTGGCCGGCGGTCTCATGACCGAGCGGGAGGCCTTCGCCCCCCGGGAGACGTACAGCCCGGGGCTGTACTCCTCGTCCACCTGGCCCGCCAACCAGCCGATGTGCATGCACCACGAGCTGAGCTACACGCTGGAGGTGCCCGGCCTGATGCTCTTCGCCTGCCTGATACCGCCCGGCGAGGGCGGGGCGACCGCGGTGGCCGACGCGGAACAGGTGCTCCAGGCGCTGCCCACGGCGCTCAGCGAACGCTTCGAACGCGAGGGCTGGCTGCTCACCCGCAGCTACAACGACGAGATCGGGGCCTCCCTCGCGGAGTCCTTCGGCACCGAGGACCGCGCCGCCGTCGAACGCTACTGCCGCGCCCACGCCATCGACTTCACCTGGCAGCCCGACGGCTCCCTGCGCACCCGGCAGTTGCGCAGTGCCGTGGTCCGCCACCCGGTCACCGGACGGCGCTGCTGGTTCAACCAGATCGCCTTCCTCAACGAGTGGACGCTGGCGCCCGAGGTCCGCGAGTACCTGGTGGACGAGTACGGCGCGGACGGACTGCCGTTCAACACCCGCTACGGCGACGGCAGTCCGATCGGCGAGGACGTCGTCCAGCAGCTCAACAGCACCTACGACAGGCTCACCCGACGTGAGCCCTGGCAGGCCGGCGATGTGCTGCTCGTCGACAACATCCGCACCGCGCACAGCAGGGAGCCGTTCACCGGCGAACGCCAGGTGCTGGTCTCCATGGCCGAGCCCCGGCGACTGGCAGACTGCGTCCCGACCTCGGAGGCGAGCGCGCGATGACGAACGTCCTGTCCCCCGCCACCCGGCGGGCCGCCGACCACGCGGCGCAGACGCCGAGCTTCGCGGTGATCTCCGGAGCGCAGGTGCAGCAGGCCCTCGCCGGACGCGAGCGGGAGATCGTGGAACTGGTCGAGGCCACCTACCGGTTGCACGGCGCCGGGAACACGGTCAACCCGCCGTCCTACTTCCTGCGTTTCCCGGACCGCCCCTCGGCGCGCATCATCGCGCTGCCGGCCTCGGTCGGCGGGCCCGCACGGGTCGACGGCCTGAAGTGGATTTCCAGTTTTCCGGAGAACGTCACGTCGGGGCTGCCCCGGGCCTCCGCGGTCCTCATCCTCAACGACCACGCGACCGGTTACCCGCTGGCCTGCCTGGAGAGTTCCATCATCAGCGCGACCAGGACGGCGGCCTCGGCCGCGCTGGCCGCCGACTGGCTCAGCCGCAACCGGTCGCGCCCCGCCCGCATCGGGTTCTTCGGCACCGGGCTGATCGCGCGCTACATCCACACCTTCCTCGCGGGCACCGGCTGGGCGTTCGAGGCGATCGGCGTGCACGACGTGTCCGCCGACAGCACCGCCGGGTTCTGCGGCTATCTGCGGCAGTCCGGCGCCACCGCTGAGGTCACCGTGCACGACAGTGCCGAGGACCTGATCCGCTCCAGCGACCTGGTGGTCTTCGCCACCGTGGCCGGCACCCCGCACGTCAGCGACCAGGGACTGTTCGCGCACCACCCGCTCGTCCTGCATGTCTCCCTGCGCGACCTCGCCCCGGAGATCCTGCTCGGCGCCGCGAACTTCGTCGACGACGTGGAGCACTGCCTGAAGGCGGACACCTCCCCGCACCTGGCCGAACAGCTCACCGGCAACCGTGACTTCCTGAACGGCACCCTCGACGACGTCATGTGCAAGCGGGTCCTCCCGCCGGCCGACCGCACGGTGATCTTCTCGCCGTTCGGACTCGGCGTCCTCGACCTCGCCGTCGGCAAGTACGTCTACGACGAAGCAGCTCAGGCGGGTGATCTCCGCCTCATCGACGACTTCTTCCACGACCTGCGCCGGTACGGCTGAAGCCCTGTCCCTCAGCCCTGGCACCAGGAGGCCCACCGTGCCCGTCATATCCGCTCCCCACGCCTTCAACGAAGGCCAGCTCTACATCGATCTGCAGCCGACACTCGGGCGTTCCCTCTACCTGAAGTGCGAGGGCTTCAACTTCGCGGGCTCGATCAAGTTGAAGGCCGCGGTGGAGATGGTGGAGGCCGCCGAGCGCGACGGAGTCCTGATGCCGGACTCGACCCTGGTCGAGTCCTCGTCGGGAAACCTCGGCGTGGCGCTCAGCATCATCGCCGCCAGCAAGGGTTACCGGTTCCTGTGCGTGACGGACTCCCGCTGCAACCTCTCCACCCGGCTCCTGATGGAGGCGCTGGGCAGCGAGGTGCACGTCATCGCCGACACCGACGCCAACGGCGGTTTCCTCGGCGCCCGGATCGACTACGTCCGGGCGCTGTGCGCCTCCGACGACCGGTACGTGTGGCTCAGCCAGTACACCAACCCGGGCAACTGGCGGGCGCACTACCACCGTACGGGGCCGGAGATAGCCCGTCAGTTCCCTCGTCTGGACGTGCTGTTCGTCGGCGCCGGCACCACCGGAACGCTGATGGGCTGCGCCCGCTACTTCCGCCACTGGCACCGGCCGGTGCGGATCGTCGCGGTGGACAGCGCGGGCTCGGTGGCCTTCGGCGGCAAGCCCGGCCGCCGGATGATCCCCGGCCTCGGTATGAGCATGCGTCCGCCGCTGCTCGACGAGTCCCTCGTGGACGAGGTCATCTCGGTCGAGGAGGCGGACACCATCCGCATGTGCCATCGGCTGGCCAGACGCGGTTTCCTGTTCGGCGGCTCCACCGGCACGGTGGTCAGCGGCGCGACGGACTGGCTGGACGCGCACGGCACGTCGGACCTCACCGCGGTGGCCATCGCCCCGGACCTCGGCGAGCGCTACCTCGACACCATCTACCAGACCAACTGGCTCCAGGACCTGTACGGCGACCAGATACTCGACTCCGAGCAGGTGGCCGCGGGTCCCCGGCGGACCAAGCCGCTGCCGCCCACGTCGGAGCGGGGGCAGCGGCCGTAACCGGCGGCGGACCGACGCCGTGCCGGGCCGAACCCCGGCCCGGCACGGGGCCGGTCCTGTCGTCCAGGCCCCGGCTCACGGCAGCCGCCGACCACCGGCCAGGCCCGAACCTGCGTGTGGCGCACACCTGTTGAGGTGTGCGCCACACGTCGTGGGGGGACCGGACGGGGTGGGGCCCGCTACTTGATGCGGACCACCTGCGGGTCGTGGTCGCTGCTCTGGTCGGAGAACTCGGCGTTGATGTGGACGACCTCGTAGTCCGGCTTCTTGATGGCGGGCGAGACCAGGATGTGGTCCAGGGTCTGCGAGTTGCCGTCGTACACGTAGCTGTAGCGCTCGTTCACGGGCAGCGTGTTGATCAGGTCCTTCAGGACCCCGCCTGCGGTCAGCGTGGCCAGCGGCTTGGAGAACTGGTAGTCGTTCAGGTCGCCGAGGACGACGATCTTCGCTTTCCTGTCCTTGGCGAGCAGGCTGCGCACGAAGGTGTTGACCTCCGTCGCCTGGGTGACGCGCTGGGTCTCGGAGCCGAGCACCGGCGGCTGGACTGCGCCGTGCACCGGCTGGTCGCCGCCCTTGGAGTTGAAGTGGTTGCCGACCACGAAGATCTGCTCACCGCGGAAGACGAACTCGCCGACCAGCGGCTTGCGGCTGCTCTTCCAGGCGCCGGAGGCGGGGTTGATCCTGCCCGGCGAGGCGGAGAGCCTGACGCCCTTCTTGCCGCCGCCGACGGCCTCGACGGCGGTGGTCGAGTCGCCGCCCGGCCGGTCGACGAAGGTGACGCGCTTCGGGTTGAACAGGAACACGTTGCGGATGTTGCCGCCCGGCTCGCCGCCGTCCTGGTCGTCGACCGGGTCGACGGAGCGCCAGTCGTACGCCGGGCCGCCGGCCGCCTTGATGGCCTCGATGAACTGGTCCATCGTCTTGTCGGCCGTGACCGTGCCGTCGTCCTTGGGACCGTTGTCGTCCTGGATCTCCTCCAGGCTCACGATGTCCGGGGAGGCCAGGTTCTTGACGACACCCTCGGCGAGCCGGTCGAACTTGCTCTGCGGGTCCATCGGGTCGAGGTTCTCGACGTTGTACGTGGCGACGGACAGCTCGTTCGACTTGGCCTTCTTCGCCACGTCCGGCGTGAGGCCGCCGGACGTGACCGTGCCGACCTGCGTCGCCTGGACGTTGTAGCCGCCGTAGCCGGAGTAGTCCACGGGACCCGCGGTGGTGCCGGTGAGCGTGTCGCCGACGTTCGCGTGCACCTGGTCACCGGTCAGCGGGGTGATCAGCAGACGGCCCGAGTTGGGGCTGTCGTAGCCCTTGTAGATCGTGCCGCCGCGCGGGGTCGGGTTCTGCTCGGGCTTGGTGGTGATCCACGTCTCGTTGTACGTGTTGGAGGCGCCCACCACCCGGGAGTCGCCGATCTGCACCCGCATGCCCTCGCGGGACTCCAGCCAGTCCAGCGCGTATGTGCCGGGCTTCAGCTCCAGGGAGTCGATGCGGCCCCCGTCGGCCTGCGGCGCGTATGCGTCGGGCAGCGTCTGCGCGTCGACGGCCTCCGCCGCCGGCAGCTTGTCGCCGGTGGAGAGCACGGCCGCGGTCGGGCCGGTCAGTTCGGTGACGGACTGTGAGCCGCCGCTCTGGCCGCCGGGGTAGTACTCGCTCACCTTGCCGGACACCAGCACCGAGTCGCCGACCTTGACGAGCGGAGTGGCGGAGCCCGTGAAGACGAAAAGGCCCTCACTGGTGGCGGGGTTCTGGTCCGGCTCGGGGTCCTGGATCCAGTAGCCCTTCGAGCCGGTGCTGCGCACACCGGTCACCACGCCGGGCACATGGGTGACGGTCTTGCCGTTCTGCGGCGAGGTCCGGGTGCTGCCCTGGATGTCGTGGATGCGCAGCGGGCCCGGGGTGGTGTCCGTGGGCGACGGGGTGGGCGTCGGCGACGGGTCGCCGCTGCCGCCGCCGGCCGCGTTGCGGGGGCTCGGGGTGCCGCCGGTGAAGTCGGCCGCGTTGTCGTCCGTGTCGGCGAGCGAGGCGGCGCGCGCGACGGAGGTGGTGTTGCTCGTGCCGGTGGCGGGGCCGCCCTCGCGGACCACGGCGGTGCCGAAGCCGACCAGGTCCTGCACGGTGCCGTCGGCCGCGCAGTCCGCGGCGGTCAGGCAGGTGAGCGCGGTGGTCGAGTGGACCAGCGCGACGGTGCCGCTGGTCGCCGACATGGCGATGGTCCCGGTGGCGTCCGGCGTCGGCAGGGCGGTGTCGCCCGCCGTGCCCTTGGCCTCCTGGACCAGGTAGTTGCCGCCCGCGGGGATGGCCCCGTCCAGCGGGGTGACCTGCCACTTGCTGCCGGCCGTGGGCGAGCCGCTGAGGTACTGCACGGACCAGCCACTCAGGTCGAACGGTGCGCCACCGGCGTTGCCCAGCTCGATGAAGTCGTTGGTGAGGGACGCCCCGGAGTTGCCACCGCCGCCGTAGACCTCGGAGACGACGGCGTCGGGCGAGGGGGCCGCCTGGGCGGTCAGGGGAAGGGCGATCAGTGATCCGGCGATGCCGAGGGGAAGGGCGATGAGGCCGGCCTTGGCGCCTCTGCCGCGCAGGCTCAGCGGTATGTGTGCAGACACGTGGGCTCTTTCATACGGGAGTCGGGACGACGCGACTGAACCGTGGGAGGTGGCGGAAGGCTTGTGCGTCGGCTGGAAAGATACGCGCGTAGATAGCCCGGTAACAAGGTGTTGTGCGGCTCAAGTACCGAGCGTTTCCCCAAGCGTTCACCGGACGTAACGTGGGTGCTCTCCGCTTCGCCTCCGCGACACGTTCGTACCGAAACAGGGGTGTTCATACCGATCGCGGGCCGTGAGCGGGTGCGGTGGCCAGGTGCGGCGGTCAGGTGCCGTGGACCGGGGCCGGCGCGGGCGCGTCGGCGAGCAGTCCGCGCACCGCGGCACCGACCTCCGCCGGGCGCCACCGGCGGTCGCGGACCGCCCGAGGGCCGTGCCGCCAGCCGTCGGCGACCCCGATCGTCCCGCCCTCGGCCTCGAAGAGGCGACCCGTCACATCGCCCGAGTCGGCCGACGCCAGCCACACCACAAGAGGGGAGACATTGCCGGGGTGCATGGCATCGAAGCCGGAATCCGGCGCGCGCATCCGGTCCGCGAAGGCGGCGACCGCCTCGGTCATCGGCGTACGGGCCGACGGCGCGATGGCGTTGACGGTCACCCCGTACCGGGCCGTCTCGGCGGCCGCGATCACGGTGAGCGCGGCGATGCCCGCCTTCGCGGCACCGTAGTTGCCCTGGCCGACGCTGCCCATCAGACCCGCGCCGGAACTGGTGTTGACGATCCGCGCGGCGACCGGCCGGCCCTGCTTGCTGCGCTCGCGCCAGTACGCCACCGCATGCCGGAGCGGCGCCGCATGCCCCTTGAGGTCCACCTTCAGCACCACGTCCCACTCCGCCTCGGACATGGACACCAGCATCCGGTCACGGTTGACGCCCGCGTTGTTCACCAGCGCGTCCAGCGTGCCGAAGGCCGCGACGGCCCGCTCCACCAGCGACCTCGCGTACGCCCAGTCGCTGACGTCGCCCAGGTCGGCGACGGCCGTTCCGCCGCCCGCCACGATCTCCTCGGCCACCCCGCGCGCCGCCTCCCCGAGGTCGTTGACCACGACCCGGGCGCCCTCGGCGGCCAGCGCCAGCGCGTGCTCACGGCCCAGGCCCCGACCGGCCCCGGTGACGACGACCACCCGGTCCTGACAGATTCCGGTCACCCGTGCATCCCTTCGCCGAGATCCGTCCCGCTCCCGTGGCCGGTGGGCCCGGTCAATCCGAGCCACCCCGCGACGAGTTCGCGGTGGTGCGCCGGGCCGCCCCAGTCGGCGGCCAGCGCCCAGGCCCGCTTCGCGTACAGATGGAGCGGGTACTGCGTGGTGTAGCCGATGGCCCCGTGGCACTGGAGCGCCGTACGGGCCGCAAGCCGCGCCGCGTCCGAGGCGAGTACCTTGGCCATCGAGGTGCGCACCGCGGCCTCGGCGTCGCCGGCCGCCTGCGCCCAGCCGGCCGCCAGCACCGCGGGACGGGCGAAGCGCAGCGCGACCTCCACGTCCGCCAGCGCGTGCTTGACCGCCTGGAACGAGCCCACCGGCACCCCGAACTGACGGCGCTCGCGGACGTGGGCCACGGTCAGTTCGAGCATCCGCGCACCGAGCCCGACCAGCAGCGCGGAGGTGGCCAGCACCCCGCGCCGCCACGCGGCGGCCAGCGCCTCGGGTCCCTCTGCCAGCAGCAGCCCGCCGCCGGCCGGCGCCGACACCAGGGCCGATGCGCGCGAGCCGTCGACCGAGGCGACCGGCTCGGCGCGCACCTCGCCGCGCTCGTACAGCCGCAGCCCGTCACCGGCGCGCACCACGATCAGCGCGGCGCGGGCGGCGAACGGCACCGGGGCGCCCTCCTGACGGGCCACGGCGACGAGGGACGATCCGCCCAGCACGGCGGCGAGCTGCGGTGCGCCCGCGGCGGCGAGCAGCGGGGCGCCGACGGCCACGGTCTCGGCCGCGGGCACCGGCGGCCCGGCCCGGCCGAGCGTCTCCATCAGCGGCGCCAGCGCGTTCTCGTCGAGGCCGAGACCGCCCGCCGCCTCGGGGACCAGAGCGGCCGGCATGCCGACCCCCGCGAGGGTCCGCCACAGGGCGTCCACCTGCGCGACCCGGCCACCGGGCCAGCCGGCCCTGATCAGTTCGGGCCCGCACCGCTTGGCCAGCACCTCGCCGACCGCCTCGGCCAGTACCGCGTCCCGTTCCGCCACGGCGAAGCGCATCGGTTCCGGTCACCTCCTGGGCAGGCCGAGCAGCCGCTCGGCGACGATGGTGCGCTGGATCTCATTGGTCCCGGCGTAGATCGGACCGGCCAGCGAGAACAGAAAGCCCCTGCTCCAGGGGCCGTCCGCCTCGGCCTCGGGACCCAGCAGATCCATGGCCGTCTCGTTGAGCCGGATGTCCAGTTCCGACCAGTACAGCTTGTTCAGGCTCGACTCCGCGCCCGCCTGCCGTCCCTCGACGGCCGAGGTGACCTGATCCAGGGTGAACAGCCGGTACGCCTCCGCCTCCATCCAGGACTGCGCCACCCGGTCCCGGTGCGGGCCCGGTCCGCCGGGCCGGGTCCGGGCCAGCTCCAGCAGCCGCCGGGCGGCGTCGAGATAGCGGCCGGGGGAGCGCAGCGTCAGCCCGCGTTCCGCACCGGTGGTGGCCATGGCGACCGACCAGCCCTGCCCGACGCCGCCGAGCACATCGGCGTCGGGGACGAAGACGTCGTCCAGGAACACCTCGGCGAAGCCCTCGTCGCCGTCGAGGCGTTCAAAGCCCCGCACGGTGACACCGGGCGCGTCCAGAGGGACGAGGAAATAGGTCAGCCCGCGATGCCGCTCGGCCCGCGGGTCGGTGCGGAACAGACCGAACAGATGGGTGCAGAACGCCCCGCGGGTGGTCCAGGTCTTCTGGCCCGTCAGCCGCCACCCGCCCGCCGCGGCGTCGCGGACCGCCCGGCTGCGCAGCCCGGCCAGATCGCTGCCGGCGTCCGGCTCCGACCACCCCTGCGCCCACAGGTCACGGGCGGCGGCCATCCGCGGCAGGATCCGCCGCCGCTGCTCGGGCGTGCCGAACTCGAACAGGGCCGGGGCGAGCAGGAAGATGCCGTTCTGGGTGACCCGCAAGGGCGCCCCGGCCCGGTAGTACTCCTCCTCGAAGATCAGCCACTGCCACACCGAGGCGTCCCGGCCACCGTACTCGCCGGGCCAGGACACCACCGCCCAGCGGGCCTCGAACAGCGCGCGTTCCCACTCCAGGTGGGCGGCGAACCCCTCGCGGGTGTCACCGGAGGGCAACGGCTCGCGCGGCACGTGCGCCGCGAGCCAGGCGCGCGCCTCGGCGCGGAACGCCTCCTCCTCGGGACTCCAGGTCAGGTCCATGCTCACGCCTCCCCGTCCCGGCCGCGGCCGAAGGTGTCGCGGACCCGGCGGGCGGCGCCGCTGAGCCCCAACTCGAAGGTGAAGCCCTGCTCGTAGCGGTAACTGCGCCTGACGTCCCACAGGTCGATGCCGTTCAGGGCCTCCTTGGCGGCGCGGATCACCAGCGGGTCCTTCGCGGCGATCTCGGCCGCCACCTCCAGCGCCCGCTCGCGCAGCCGCGCCTTCGGTACGACGTCCAGCACCGAACCGAACGCGTGCAGTTCGGCGGCCGTCGCGGTGGCGCAGGTGTACATCATGGCCCTGGCCCGGTGCGCCGGTACCAGCCGGGACAGATGGGTGGCGGCACCGAGCGCCCCCCGGTCCACCTCGGGCAGCCCGAAGTAGGCGTCCTGCGCGGCCACCACGACGTCCGCGTTGCCCACCAGGCCGACGCCGCCGCCCAGGCAGAAGCCGTGCACCGCCGCGACGACCGGGACCGGGCAGTCGTAGACCGCGGCGAACGCGGCGAAGCAGCCCCGGTTCACCCCGATCAGCGCGCTCTCGCCGGGGTCGGCCTGCAACTGTCTGATGTCGACCCCGGCGTTGAAGCCGCGGCCTTCGGCGCGCAGCACCACGACCCGCACCTCAGGGTCGTCGCCCAGCCGGTCCAGCTCCCGGGCCAGCCGGTACCAGCCAGCCACCGGCAGGGCGTTGACCGGCGGCCGGTCGACGACCAGTTCCGCGATGCCGCGGCCGTCGACGGCGGCCCTGACGATGTCCGTGCCCATGCGTTCTCCCGATGTGACGGCGGTCGGCGGGGCCGGCCCGGTGGGCCCGGTCACCGGCGTGCCGGGGCGGCGGTGAGCCCGGTGAGGACGGCGTCCGCCTCGGCGACGATCCGTTGGATCAGCTCCGCACAGCTCGGCAGGTCCTCGATGACGCCGACGACCTGTCCCGAGGCGAGGGTGCCGAGGTCGGTGCGTCCGTCGACCATGCTCGCGCGCAGCATCATGGGCGTGTTCGCCGCCATCAGGACCTGGGACCAGCCGAGGTCATGATGGCGGCGCCGCATCGCCAGGCCCTCGCGCACCAGGGCGGTCCAGGTCAGCCCGGACACCCGGCGGAAGGCGACGGCGTGCCGCACGGACCGCGCCAGCCGGGACACCGCCCCCTCATCGAGCAGCCGTTCCACCGGCTCGGTGCGCAGCACACGCTGCGGGACGCCGTCCAGCACCGAGGTGACCACGGTGTCGGTGACCCCGCGGCGCAGATACTCGGCCTTCACCGCGTCCCGGACGGTGCTGTCGCTGGTCAGCAGGAAGCGGGTGCCCATCGCGATGCCGACGGCGCCCTGGGCGAGCGCGGCGACCAGACCCCGGCCGTCCCGGAAGCCGCCGGCCGCGATCACCGGGATGTCGACGGCGTCCACCACCTGCGGGAGCAGGATCGAGGTGGGCACCGCCCCGGTGTGGCCGCCTCCTTCGTGGCCCTGGACGACCACCGCGTCCACGCCCCACGCCTGCACCTTCTCGGCGTGCCGGCGGGCGCCGACGGACGGGATGACCACCAGCCCCGCCTCCTTGAGCCGGCGGATGACGCGTTCGTCGGGGGCGCGGGCGAACGAGGCGACCCTGACGCCCTCGCGCACCAGGAGTTCGCCGCGTTCGAGGACGTCGGGGGCGTCGCCGCGGAAGTTGACGCCGAACGGGGCGTCGGTGCGTTCGCGCACGGTGCGGACGGCGGCGCGGGTCTCCTCCAGGGTGAGCGTCGCACCGGCCAGGATGCCGAGGCCGCCCGCCGCCGCCGTGGCGGCCGTCAGCTCCGGACCGGAGACATGTCCCATACCGGTCTGCACGATCGGGTACCGGACGCCGACGAGGTCGCACAGCGGGGTGTGCAGGGCGGGATGGACGGCGGCGGTCATACCGGGCTCCTTGTCACCTGTCGTCACAGCCGTTCGAGGATGGTCACATTGGCCTGGCCGCCGCCCTCGCACATGGTCTGCAGGCCGTAACGCCCGCCCGTGCGCTCCAGTTCGCCCAGCAGCGTGGTCATGAGCCGGGCGCCGGTGGCGCCGATGGGATGGCCGAGGGCGATGCCGCCGCCGTTGACGTTCACCTTGTCCGGGTCGGCGCCGGTCTCGGCGATCCAGGCCGCGACGACCGGGGCGAAGGCCTCGTTCACCTCGAACAGGTCGATGTCGTCGATGGACATCCCCGCCCTGCGCAGGGCGTGCCGGGTCGCCGGGATGGGGCCGGTGAGCATCCAGACCGGATCGTCGCCGCGGGCCGAGAGGTGCCGGATCCGGGCCCGTGGCGTCAACCCGTGCTCTCCGAGGGCCCGTTCGGAGGCGATGAGCAGGACCGAGGCGGCGTCGCAGACCGGGGAGGCGAGCGCCGCGGTGATCCGGCCGCCCTCGACGAGCGGGGGCAGCGCGGCCATCAGGTCCGGCGAGGTGTCGCGCCGCGGGCATGCGTCGGTGTCGAAGTCGCCGACCGGCTCGATCTCGGCCTTGAACCGGCCGGCGTCGATCGCACGCACCGCCCGCCGGTGGCTGCGCCAGGCATAGCGCTCCATGTCCTCGCGGCTCAGCCGCCATCTCGCGGCGATCAGTTCGGCGGCCCGGAACTGCGAGACCTCCTGGTCGCCGTAGCGGGCGCGCCAGCCGGGCGACTCGGCGAACGGGGTGCTGAAGCCGTAGCGCCGGCCCAGCGTCATGGCGGCCGATATCGGGATGGCGGACATGTTCTGCACTCCGCCCGCCACGATCAGGTCGGCGGTCAGCGACAGCACCGCCTGCGCCGCGAAGTGCACCGCCTGCTGGCCGGAGCCGCACTGCCGGTCGACCGTCACCCCCGGGACGTGCTCGGGCAGTCCGGCCACCAGCCAGGCCGTGCGCGCGATGTCGCCGGCCTGGGAGCCGACGGTGTCGCAGCAGCCAAGGATCACGTCGTCGACGGCACCGGGGTCGACGCCCGTGCGGCGCAGCAGCGCGCCGATGACATGGGCCGCGAGGTCCGCAGAGTGCAGCCCGGCGAGGGCACCGCCGCGGCGTCCCACGGGAGTGCGGACGGCGTCGACCACATAGGCGTCGGCCACGGGTTGCCTCCTTCTCAGACGTGCCCGTTCGTGCGTGCCGGTTTGTGCGTGCCGCTCGTGCGCGCCGGTGTGTGCGTGCCGGTTCGTGCGTGCCGGTTCAGGGGTGCCGGCTGCTGACCGACACGACCTCGCCGGTCATGTACGAGGAGTAGTCGCTGGCCAGGAAGACCATGACGTTGGCCACCTCCCAGGGCTCGGCGGGCCGGCCGAACGCCTCCCGGCCCTTGAGCGTGTCGAGCATTTCCTCGGTCGTGACCTTCGCCAGGAACGGATGCAGGGCCAGGCTCGGGGACACCGCGTTGACCCGGATCCCGTGCCCGGCCAGGTCCAGCGCGGCGCAGCGGGTGAGGGCCATCACCCCCGCCTTGGCCGCCGCGTAGTGCGCCTGCCCCTCCTGGGCCCGCCAGCCCACCACCGAGGCGTTGTTGACGATGACACCGCTCCGGCCCGCGCGGACCATCCGGTTGCCGGCCGCGCGGACGCAGCGGAACGTGCCGGTGAGGGTGATGTCCAGGACCCGTGACCACTGTGCGTCGCTCAGGTCGAGGACGCTCGCGGTGCCCCCCAGCCCGGCGTTGTTGACCATCACGTCGACCCCGCCGAACGCCTCCGCCGCGTCCAGCAGGCCGCCGACCTGGCGTTCGTCGGTGACGTCGCAGACCACCGCGGCCACCCGGTCCCTGCCGAACTCCTCGCCCAGCCGGCCGAGTGCCTCGGTGAGCCGGCGCTCGTGGACGTCGCCCAGCACGACCGCGCCCGCGTCCTCCTCCAGGCAGCGGCGCACCATCGCGGATCCGATGCCCGCGCCCGCCGCGGCGGTGACCACCACGGTCTTGCCCGTGAGCAGACCGTGTCCGGGCACGTATCCCGGTACGGACGGCCCGCCTCCGCTCCAGTTCGGGTCCACGGTGGTCACCGTACCCCACCAAGCATTTGTTTGGTCAATGCCTGTGCCGAGGCGTGGTCGGTCGAAGTCGCTTCGGGGGGAGGGGCGTTGGGTCTGGTGGCCTGGCCAAGCAAGCGCTAGGTTGTAGCGCGCCTCGGCTTCCCGGATCCGGTGCGGTACACCGTGCGAGAGGAGGACTTCATGGGTGACAAGACGATGCCCCTGGACGACTTCGCGGCGACGATCGAGTCGGGCATGACCGTCGGGATCGGCGGCTGGGGGTCCCGGCGCAAGCCCATGGCGCTGGTGCGCGCGCTTCTGCGCAGCGACGTACGCGAGCTGACCGTGGTCTCGTTCGGCGGCCCCGACGTCGGCCTGCTGTGCGCCGCGGGCAAGGTGCGCAGGCTCGTGCACGGCTTCGTCTCGCTCGACAGCATCGCGCTCGACCCGCACTTCCGGGCCGTGCGGGAGCGGGGCGCCGTCGAGACCACGGAGTACGACGAGGGGATGCTCGTCACCGGTCTGCGGGCCGCCGCACAGCGGCTGTCGTTCCTGCCCACCCGGGCCGGACTCGGCTCCGACGTGCTGACCATGAACCCCCACCTGGTGACGATCGCCTCCCCGTACACCGGCGAGGAGTACGTCGCGATGAAGGCGCTCCCGCTCGACGCGGCCCTCGTGCACGTCAACCGGGCCGACGCGGCGGGCAACGCCCAGTACCTGGGCCCGGACCCGTACTTCGACGACCTCTTCGCGATGGCCGCGGACCGCTGCTATGTGAGCGCCGAGCGGGTCGTGCCGCCGCGGGAGCTGTCGGCCGCGGGTCCCGCGCAGTCCCTGTTGATCAGCCGCATCTTCGTGACCGCGGTGATCGAGACGCCGGGCGGCGCCCACTTCACCTCGTGCGAGCCCGACCACCGGCGGGACGAGGCGTTCCAGGCGCACTACGCCGCGGCCGCCCGGGACCCCGCCGCGTGGCGGCTGTTCCGGCGGACGTTCCTCGACGGGGACGAGGCGGACTATCACAAGGCCGTGGCCGAGTTCCACGCCGGGCACGGCGGACCGGACGGCACAGGGAGGGCGCGGCGATGACCGGGATCACCCGGGCCGAGGTGTGTGCCGCGGCATGCGCCGACGCCTGGCGGGACGCCGGGGAGGTGCTCGCCCACGCGGTCGGCGTCCTGCCCGGCCTCGGGGCGCGGCTCGCGCGGATGACGACCAATCCGGACCTGGCCCTCACCGACGGCGAGGCGTACTTCATGAGCGAACCGCCGCCGCTCGGCCGGACCGCCGCGCACGGCGGCGTCATCGAGGGCTGGGTGCCGTTCGGCCGGGTCTTCGACATCGTCGCCGCCGGCCGGCGGCGGAGCATGATGGGTGCCGCGCAGCTCGACGCCTACGGCAACCAGAACATCTCTCTCATCGGCGACCGGCGGCACCCCACCCGGCAGCTGATCGGCGTGCGCGGCGCCCCCGGCAACACGGTCAACCACCGCACCGACTACTGGGTGGCCCGGCACTCGCCCAAGGTGTTCGTGGAGAAGGTCGACGTGGTGTGCGGGGTGGGCAACGACCGCGCCAGGGCGGGCGGCGGGCTCCGGTTCCACGACCTCGGCGTGGTGATCACCGACCTGGCGGTGCTCGACTACGGGGACGACGGACGGCTGCGCATCCGCTCGGTGCACCCCGGCGTCACGGTCGCGGAGGTCCGCCGGAACACGGGCTTCGACCTGGCGGGTGCCGGTGCCACCGAGACCCGGCTGCCGGACGCCGCGGAACTGCGGCTCATCCGTGAGGTGATCGACCCGGAGGGGCTGCGCAACCGGGAGGTGCCCGCCGCCGGGCCCGGACTCACGGGGCGGTGAGCCCGCCGTACAGGACGCGCAGATACTGCTCGGCGACGGCCTCGTGCCGGAACCTGCCGCGCGGCCGGTACCAGCGCACGGCGCACCACACGGTGTCCCGGATGAACCGGTAGGTCAGGCTCGCGTCGACGTCGGCGCGGAACACCCCCGACCGCTGACCGGCGGTCAGGGCGCGCAGCCAGATCTTCTCGATCTTCCTGCCCATCTGGTCGACGTACTCGAATCCGGGCTGGCCGCTCAGCGCGCCCGACTCGTTCTGGTAGAGCGCGACGGCCTGCGGTGTCTCGTGGATGACCGTGAACGAGTGCTGGACGAGCTGGTCCAGCACCTGCCTGGGGTCCTGCGCCTCCCGCTCGATCGCGGTGAAGCGCACAAGCAGCCGCCCGAGGAAGTCGTGCAGGATCTCGTGCAGCATCTCCTCCTTGGAACTGAAGTGGTGGTAGAGACTGCCCGACAGGATGCCCGCCTCGTCGGCGATGTCCCGGACGGTGGTCTGGGCGTAGCCGCGGCCGGCGAACAGGCCGGCCGCGATCTGCAGCAGCTCCGCCCGGCGGTCCGAACCGCCGCTGCCCGCCCGCGCACCGTTGCGGGCCGCCGTGCGCACCGGGCGCCGTACCGCCATGTCGTGGTCCCTCCTGCCGGGTTCGGCCCCGGCCGGCCAGTGTGCGCTCCATCGTGCCACAGGGCGCCCGGGCCCCCGCGGGCCCGGACCGGCTCCGGCCGGCCCACACCGGGACACCGGCCACCGCGCACGGGCCCGCGGGCCCGCGTTCACCGTTCGGGCGTACGAGCCGCCTGCGCCCCGGCGTTCGGTGTGTGCCGCAGGAAAGCCGGCCACTCGCCGCCCCCGTCGACGTTGAGGACGGCACCCGTGATGTGCGCGGCGAGCGGCGAGGCGAGCATCAGACAGGCCGCTCCGATGTCCTCGGGCCGGGCGAAGACCCCGCGCGGGATCGTGGCCGCCACCCGGGCGGTCTGCTCGGCGTCGCCGTAGTGGTCGGCCGCCCCGGGCGTGGCCACAAGACCGCAGCTGACCGCGTTGACCCGCACTCGCGGCGCCCACTCCACGGCCAGGCTCGCGGTCAGGCTCTCCAGGGCGGCCTTGGCCGCCCCGTAGACGGCCGTGCCCGGACTGGGCCGCCGGGCGCTCAGGGAGGTGATGTTCACGACGACGCCGCCGTCGTCCTGGCCGGCCATGACCGGGAAGACCTCGCGGCACACGAAGACCGGGGCGAGGAAGTTGAGGTCGGTGACCCTGCGGTGGAAGCGGGGCGAGGCGGTGGCGAAGTCGGCGAAGGGCGCGCCGCCGGCGTTGTTCACCGCGACGTCGATCCGGCCGTGCCGCGCGGCGGTGTCCGCCACCCAGCGGGCCACGGCGTCCGGGTCGCGGACGTCGACCCGGCTGAAGCGCACCGCCCCGCCGCCGGCCGCGGTGCGGACCCGCGGGGCGGTGCGGCCGCAGACCTCGACGTGGGCCCCCGCCCGCAGGAACACCGCCGCGATCCCGGCGCCGACGCCCCTGGTGCCTCCGGTGACCAGGACGACCCGGTCCGTCATGTCCAACTGGAGCGGCATGGCGCCACCCTAGCGCCGTCAACCAAACAAACGCTAGGTCGGTGAGCTGGATCCGCGCGGGCGCGCCGGGCGGCCGTCCGGCGCGGTGCGGACCGGCCGTCCGGCGCGTACCGCACCGGGGCGAACGCGGCTTCACCAGCGGCATCGCTACGCTCGACAGCACGATGAACAACAACCTGACCCCCCTGGGACCGAAGGCCGACAAGGCAACGGTCAGACGGCACAACCTCAGCCTGGTGCTGCGGGCCGTGCACGACGCGGGCGAGGCGACACGTGCCGGGATCGCGACGCGCGTCGGCCTGACCAGGGCCGCCGTGTCCTCGCTCGTCGAGCAGCTGCTGGAGTACGGCTTCGTCACCGAGTGGGGCAAGACGAGCAGCGGCCAGGTGGGGCGTCCGGGCACCGTGCTCAAGGTGGCCAGGACCGGCCCCGCAGGTCTTGGCGCGGAGATCAACGTCGACTACATCGCCGTGTGCGTCGTCGATCTGGCCGGCACGGACCGTGTCCGGCTCGTGGAACATGTCGACAACCGCGTCGTGGAGCCGTCCGAGGTGCTGGCCCGCGCCGCCCAGCTGGCCGCGCGGGCCCTCGGGTCGGCCGCCGAGCAGGGCCTCGTCCCGGCCGGCGCGCACGTCGCCGTGCCGGGCCTGGTGACCGGCGGTACCGTGCGCCAGGCACCCAATCTCGGCTGGACGCGGGTCGCGATCGAGGGGCTGTTCGCCCAGGCGCTGCTCGCGCTGCGGCCCGCGCACCGCCCGCTGCCGGTCAGCTCCGACAACGAGGCGAACGCCGCCGCGCTCGCCGAGCTGTGGTACGGCGCCGGCACCGAGGGCGTGCGCAGCTTCCTGTATCTGACCGGGGAGATCGGCATCGGCGGCGCGCTGGTGCTCGGCGGCGAACTGCTGCGCGGCGCGCACGGCTTCGCCGGGGAGATCGGGCACATGGTGGTCGACCCGGACGGCCCGCTGTGCCGCTGCGGGGCCCGGGGCTGCCTGGAACAGTACGCCGGGCAGGCCGCCCTGCTGGAGGCCGCGGGCATCGGCAGCGACGCGGGTCTGCTGGGCGTGGCCGAGCTGCGGCGGCGGGCCGGGCGGGCGGATCCGGCCGTGCTGTCCGCGATCGAGCGGGCCGGGCGGCAGCTCGGCGTCGTGGTGTCGGGCGCGGTCAACCTGTTCGACCCGGACGCGGTGATGCTCGGCGGCATCTACCGTGAGCTGATGGACTGGCTCGCGCCGGCCGTGGAGGCGGAACTCGCCCGCCGGGTGGTGTCGGGCCTGTGGAACCAGGACCGTACCCGGCTGCGGGCGTCGTCCCCGCTGGGCGACGCGGCCCGCGGCGCGGCCGGCGTGATCGTGCGGGAGGTGCTCGCCGATCCGGCGGCGTACGCCGAACGCGACGAGGACTGAGCAGAACCACCGGGATCACCGGGAGGCGGCCGGAAGCCGGCGAACGGGGCCGCCGGGTCCGGCCGGCGGCCCCGCACCGTCAGCCGCGGCCCGGCTGGGCGGCGATCATCGCCCGGTACCAGTGGTAACTGTCCTTCGGGGTGCGCCGCTGGGTGTCGTAGTCGACCCGGACGATGCCGAAGCGCTTGTCGTAGCCGAAGGCCCACTCGAAGTTGTCGAGAAGGGACCACACGTAGTAGCCGCGCACATCGACGCCGGCGTCCATGGCCGCCCGCAGCGCGGACAGATGGTCGCGCAGATAGGCGACCCGGTCGTCGTCGTGCACGCCGCCGTCGGCGCCCACCGTGTCGTCCTCGGCCGAGCCGTTCTCCGTGATGTGGATCGGCGGCAGCGCCCGGCCGTACCGCTGCTTCAACGACACCAGCAGGTCCGTGAAGGTGTCAGGGGCGACCGGCCAGTCCATCGCCGTGTGCCGGACGCCGGGGAGCCGCGCCTCCGCGTAGCGGTTGTCCGTGGCGGTGCGCTCGGCGGGATCGGCCTCCCGCAGCGGGGCGTCGGCGACCACGATGGGCCGGTAGTAGTTGACGCCGAGGAAGTCCAGCGGCTGCGAGACCAGTTCGAGGTCGCCGTCCCGCCGGAAGTCCTGACCGGTGATCAGCTCGCCCCAGGTGTCCTCCTCCGTGTCCGGGTAGCGGCCGGCGAGCAGCGGCTCGGTCCATACGAGGTTGTGCTGGGTGTCGGCCCGGACGACGGCCGCCAGGTCCGCGGCGGAGCCGGAGGCCGGCAGGTTGCGGTCGAGGTTGAGGGTGATGCCCACCTCGCGCACCCCCGCCGCCCGCAGCTCCCGCACGGCCAGGCCGTGCCCGACCAGCAGATGGTGCGCGGCGGCAAGGGCGCCGCGGCCCTCACGGGCGCCCGGGGCGTGCCGGCCGATGGAGTAGCCGAGGAACGCGCTGCACCACGGCTCGTTGAGGCTGATCCAGCGCGGCACCCGGTCGCCCAGGTGCGCGGCGACGACGGCCGTGTACTCGGCGAACCGCTCCGCCGTCGAGCGCACCCGCCAGCCACCCTGGTCCTCCAGCGCCTGCGGCAGGTCCCAGTGGTAGAGGGTGGCGGCCGGTTCGATGCCCGCCGCCAGCAGTTCGTCGACCAGCCGGGAGTAGAAGTCCAGGCCCTTGGGGTTCACCGGGCCGCTGCCGTCGGGCACGATGCGCGGCCAGGCGATCGAGAAGCGGTACGAACCGACGCCCAGGTCGCGCAGCAGGGCGACGTCCTGCGGATAGCGGTGGTAGTGGTCGCAGGCCACGTCGCCGGTGTCGCCGCCCGCCACCAGGCCGGGCGTGTGGCTGTAGGTGTCCCAGATCGACGGGCCACGGCCGTCCTCCCGGGCCGCGCCCTCGATCTGGTACGAGGCGGTCGCGGCGCCGAACACGAAGCCGGGCGGGAAGGCGGGGAAGTCAGTCATACGGGAGAACCCATCTCGATGCGGACGGTGGTCACTTGACGGAACCGCCGGTGATGCCGGCGGCGATGTACTTCTGGGCGAGGACGAGCAGGATCGCCGCCGGGATCGCGGACAGCACGGACGCGGCCATCACCGAGCCCCAGTCCCCGACGTGTGCGCCGATGTACTGGTAGATGCCCAGCGTGACCGGTTTGACGTCGTCGGTGGTGTTCAGGGTGAGCGCGAACATGAAGTCGCTCCAGGAGAACAGGAACGCGAACAGCCCGGACGTGATCAGGGAGTTGCGGCTCATCGGCAGCACGACCCGCACGAACGTGCGCACCGGGCCCGCGCCGTCGACCTCAGCGGCCTCGATGACCTCGGCCGGGATCGACACCATGAAGGAGCGCATCAGCACGATCGAGAACGGGATGCCGAGCGAGGCGTCCGCGAGCATCAGGCCGAAGTAGGAGTTGACCAGGCCCAGGTCGACGTACGAGTTGTAGAGCGCGTTGGCGATGACGATGCCCGGCACCATCTGGGTGATCAGCGTGCCGAACACGATGGTGCGCGAGCCACGCAGGCCGAACCGGGCCAGCCCGTACGCCGCCGGGGCCGCGACGGTCAGACAGATGACGACGGCGCCGAGCGAGACCACCAGCGAGGTCAGCAGATGCCCGCCCTGGTCGGTCACGGCCTTGGAGAAGCCGGACAGGTCCAGGCTGCCCGGCACCGGGTCGACCTGGAGCAGGCCGGACTCGGGCTGGAGCGCGGTGTTCAGCATCCAGTACAGCGGGAAGAGCATCACGCACAGGATGAGCACCCCCGCCACGGTGGAGCCCAGGCGCCGCCTGGGGCCCCGCGGCTCGGCGGCGACCGGTGTGTCAGCGGCCATCGTGGATCACTTCCCCTCGGTGCGGTTGGCCCGCAGATAGAACACCGCGAACACCGCGGAGATCAGGATGAGTATGTTGCCGACGACCGCGCCCGCTCCGAAGTCCAGCTGGACGAACGAGTTCTGGTAGGTGAGCGTGCCCAGGGTCTGGGTGGCGTCGGCGGGGCCGCCGTCGGTCAGCGCCAGGATCAGGTCCAGGATCTTCACGGTCGACATGAAGCCGAGCACGAGGACCACCGTGATCACCGGCCGCAGCATCGGCAGGGTGATGGAGCGGAACGTCCGCCAGGCCGAGGCGCCGTCCAGGGCGGCCGCCTCGTACAGCTCTCTGGGGATCTCCTGGAGGCCGCCGTACAGGATGACCATGTTGAACGGGATGCCGATCCAGATGTTCACCAGGATCACCGACAACAGCGCCATGCTCGGGCTGGTCAGCCAGGGGGTGTGGCCGCCGAGACCCAGAGTGTCGAGGAAGGAGTTGAGCACCCCGGTGTCCTGGTCGAGGATGCGCCGCCACACGATGCCCGACACCACCATCGGCACCAGCCAGGGCAGCAGGATCAGCGAGCGCAGCACCCCGTTCAGCGGGAAGCGGCGGTTGAAGAACACGGCGAGCGCGAGACCGATGCAGAACTGTCCGAGCAGCGAGCCCGCGGTGAAGACGAGGGTGTGCCACAGCGCCTTGCCGAACAGGGCGTCCCGGAACACATGGGACCAGTTGTCGGTGCCGTTGAAGGGGGCGTCGCCGGTGAAGAACGTCTTCGGCGTGTAGTGCTGGAAGCTCATCACGACGTTCCGGACGAGCGGGTAGCCGAAGAACAGGAGCATGAAGACGACCGCGGGGGCGACGAACCCCCACTGGGCGAGCCGGCGCCGGCGCCGCTGCCGGACCGGGTCCGGTGCGCCGGCCGTGCGGGACGCCGGGGCGGCGGCCGGGGCGGTGACGGTGGACGTGGTCATGTGCGCGTACCTCAGTTCCCGCTCGTGGCCCGCTGCTGGGCCCGCGTGAGGGCGGCCTGGCTGGACTGCCCGGTCAGGGCGGACTGGAAGGCGCTCTGCAGGGCGAGCGAGACGCTCGACCAGCCGGCGCCGAGTTTGGCCGTACGGGACCGCGCTGCGGCGACCTGGTCGGCGAGGGCGTCCAGCTCGGGCACCCGCTTGCGCCAGACGGCGGCCGCCTTCTCGTTGGCGGGGACCATCCAGCTGTTGAGCGCGTAGGTCAGCTGCTCCTTCTGGCCGGACAGACACGCGACGATCTTGGCGGCCGTCCGCTCCCGCTGCCCGTCCCCGGTGTTGGGCACGGTGAGCACGGCGCCGCCGAGCGGGCCGACCGACGCGTCACCGGCCTTCGGCACCGGGATCTGCGCGATGCCCCAGTGCAGGGACTTCTTGGTGTTGAGGGTCTCGACCTGCCACGGCCCGTTGATCATCATGGCCGCGTTGCCCGCCATGAACTGGTCGTTGACGTCCGCCTGCGTCCAGCTGACCGTGGACTTCGACAGCGAGCCGTCCTTCAGCAGGCTCTTCCAGTAGTCGAGGGCGGCCACGACCTGCGGGCTGTCCAGCCGGGTCTCGTCGCCGCCGTTGGACCACATGAACGGGGTGAACTGGAAGACGCCGTCCTCGGCGCCGCCCGCGCTGAGCGCCACGCCGTAGCGCTTGCCCTGGGTGAGCTTCTGCGCGGTCGCCCGCAGCTCGGCCCAGGTGGTGGGGACCGGCAGCCCGGCCTCGTCGAGGACGTCCTTGTTGTAGAAGAGCGCGAGGGTGTTCACGGACCGGGCCGCGCCGTAGTACGTCCCCTTGTAGGAGCCGAAGTTGACGATTCCCTCCGGGATGTCCCGGGTGCTCAGCCCGAGCGTTCTGAGGTCGACCAGACCGCCGGCCTCGGCGAAGGTCGGCATCTCGGAGGCGTCGAACTGCACGATGTCCGGCAGGGACTTGGAGGAGGCCATGCGCAGCGCCTTCGTCATCACCTGCGCGGCCGGAACGCTCTGCTGCTCGATGGTGACGCCCAGCTGCTTGCCGCAGCGGCCCATGGCCTCGGCGTCCCAGCGGTGGTACGACTCGTCGGTCGAGGAGTTCATCACGGTGTACACGCGGGCGTCGCGCTGCTGTCCGCAGCCGGTCAGCGCCGCCGCGGAGACCAGGACGGAGACTGCGGCGAGCGGCGCGACGACTCGGCGCGAGCGTCCGCGCCCGCCGCGCGCGGCGGCGGGAGGATGTGCTGTCACGGTGGGTGCCCTTGGGTGCGAGGGGGTGCCGGCCCGCCCGCACGACCACTGTGTCGCACGGGGGTTGGGGGAGCGGTCCGCGGGCACCGGCCGGCCCGCGGCGGGGAGTCAGCGGACGCCGAGGAGGTGGTCCATGGCGAGTTGGTCGAGGTGTTCGAAGGCCATGCCGCGGGCGGCGGCGGTCTCGGTGTCGAAGTCCTCGTAGGCGGTGCGGTCTTCGAGGAGGGCGTTCAGGCCGTCGGCGGCGGTGGGCAGGGCGAGCTGGTCGAGGCGGGCGGCCTTGAGGGCGTCCTG